>BQJQ01000081.1 GCA_021604785.1 Phycisphaeraceae bacterium | reverse complement strand
GGCCGGGCGGGCCCAGCAGTCACTCATACCGGGGAGGACCCGGTGGGACTAGGAGCAGCCAAGCAAGAACATGTCAACGAAGGCGTCGATGTCATCCAGGTCCCAGTCCGAGTCACAGTCAACGTCGGCGGCAGGGTCGCTGGCGAGGAAGAGTGTGGCGAAGCTGTCCAGGTCGTCGGAATCGGCATCGAGATCGCCGTCGATGTCGCCCGGGCAGTCTGGGATCGTGTAGATATAGACGCTGCCGGCAAACGTGTCCGAGCCGATGTCGTCCCACGCGCCAGCGAGGAAGACGGTGCGCCCGACAATCTCGACGCCACGCTTGTTGGCAAGCCCGCCGCCGATCCCGGGGAGGGGTGAGGAGGTCGGCTTCATGTCCGGGTCTGTGAGCTCGGCGACCAGGCCCCAGCCTTCGCACCCGCCCATGTTCCGCCGGAACACGTACGCCTCGGGGAGCTCTGGGGTGTTCCAGGAGTTCGTCGAAGTGATGATGAGGTCTTCGGAGAACCCCATTTTGCCCGCGATGTTGGACGCCCCCGTGCCCGGGTTCGGGTCAGCGATCACGACGGGCGTGGTGGTCCACTGTTCGGGCGAGCCGCCGTCGCCGTAGTACACGAGCACGCCCTCGTTGGCGGTGCCGGTTTTGCCGCGGTTGCCGATCGCGATGAGGCTGCCCTGCATCGCGATCTGTTGCCCGTAGGTGTCGATGGTCGCCGGCCCGAATTCGAGAACCTCCTCAAACGGCGCCGGAGACCCGACGGGGTCCGTGCCCGGATTCGATACCAGAAGGTCAGACCCCACGTAGGCAAGGAACCCCCAGTCTTTGTCCGCGACGGGCATGCCCGGGCTGCCCCCGTGGTCGGCGCCCGCGGCGCTGATGACAAAGCGCCCGTTGTCTGTTGCGACCGACGTTCCGAAGCGCGGCACCTCGAGCGTGAGGGCACACTGGGCGAAGACGAGGTAGCTGTTCGTGAACCCCGGGTCGAGATCGCCAACGAGATGCCATGGAGATGAGGCGTTGTCGCGCTGGTAGGCGTAGGCCCACCCGGTCCGCTCGCCCGAGCCGTTGTAGCGCCCGTGGGCGCTGACGACCATGAGGTCGCCGTCGATCGCGATCGATTGCCCGAAGTTCTGGCAGGTATCGGGGCTGGCGGGCGGGGCAAGCGTCTGCGTAGGGGTTGAAGGCCAGAGTCCGGTGGTGCTGTCGCGCTGGTACATCCAGACGATGCCGCCGTCGGTGTCGTAGATGTCACTTCGCTTGTCGCTGATGGCGAGCGTGTCGTCGTCGAACACGATCTCCCAGACACGGTCGGAAGTCGTGAAGCCGGTCAAAGTCTTTACGAGCGACCACCCGCTCGTTCCGTCCTCGTAGAGGTACACGGTGTTCTGGGTGACGCCGGCGCTGATGACGCGTCGGTTCGCGACGCCAAGCGTGAACCCGTCGGTTCCGATGGCCCATCCGAAGTGCGAGTCCGCTGTGACGGTTGGCTCGTTGATCGTGGCGACGAGCGTCGGTTGCGCGATCGCGGTGGCGCAAAGAGCGAGGAATGCCGGGGCGACAGCGCCGGCAACGATAGTACTTCCGCGTACCATTTGATCTCCTTATTAAGAAAGGTGCGGACGAGCAGGCTAAACCTGTTCCGCGGAGATCAAGGCATGCGAAATATGCAATTTATATAAAAATCAAAAACTTAGTTTTGGCGCAACGGAAATCAAAAACCCTCTATAACAAGCGATGTTCTTGGGTGCTGTTTACGCGCATCCAGCCAGGAACGCGGCGACGAACGCGTCGATGTCATCGACGTTCAACGAGCCGCTCGCGTCAAGGTCCGCCGCGAGGTCGCCCGCGATGAACGCAGCGACAAACGCATCGATGTCGTCCACGTTCAGGTCGCCGTCGCCGGTGAAGTCGGCGGCGCAGGCGCACGCGTCGGGGGTGCCGTCGCCGTCCGCGTCGGGCGCCAGGCCCGCGGCGATCTCCATCGCGTCGGGCACGCCGTTCGCGTCGCAGTCGGTCCCGCCCATGTGAAGGTAGTAGACGTCCTGCCCGCCGGTGAACGTGGCGGTGTACGCGATGTGGGCGCCCAGGTCATCCGAGACCATCGTGATGTAGTCGCCCATCTTGCCCTGGCTCGGGTACCCGAGCCCGTGGTCGAACGCGGGCGAAACGGGGAAATCGGGCGACCACGCCCGCCCGCCGTCGGTCGAGTAGCTCGCGTACAGGCGGCTCATGGAGGGCAGCGTCGGGTTCGGGTCCTCGCGGGTGTCGTACCACACCGCGTCCAGGCGGCCGTTGGGCGCAACGGAGAACGTCGCGAGCCAGTGCCACGCCGTGCCGATGGGGTCGTCGTTCACACGGATCGCGTCGGAGAAGTTGTCGCCCAGGTCGGTGCTGTACGCGAAGTAGATGTCCGTGGCTGGTTTGGAAGGAGCGCCTTCGCGTCCGAAGGACGACTGCAGCACATAGACCTCGTTGTACCGATCGCCCGGCGCCGTGTTGACGACAACGTTGTTCTGCCCCTCGATGCCGGCGGGGTTCACGGGCGTCCCGCCCACGACGATCGGGTGCTTGTAGGGAAGCCCGTTGAGCCCGGAGATCGTCGGCGCCGCGAACGGCGTGGCGGCGCTCGCCTCCACCAGGCGCAGCGAGCGCCCCGAGTTGTAACACCGGCCGTCGGGACCCACGGTCATGGTGCCCCACTTGGCCGCCTCGCCGCCCGAGGGGCTCCACGTCTGCCCGCCGTCGAACGAGACGTTGGCGGTGTTCGTCCAGAACTGATAGATCGCGCCGCGGTTGGGCCCGTCGGTCAGGTCGCAGGCCATCCACGCCTTGTCGCCGCCGAACGCGGTGAACGGGCCGGACCACGTCTGCCCGCCGTTGGTGGTCGAGTAGACCTCGGTGGACCCGGGGAAGTTCGCGTATCGGAACGTGTTGTAATAGATCTCGCCGTCCGGGCCGGGCACAAGGATCGGGTCGGAGCCCTGGCGTGATTCATCGAGCACGCGCCGCCCGGACCACACGTTGCCGCCGTCGAGCGAGTACGCGTACCCGGCCTTGCGGTAGCTGCTGCTGATGGAGTCGAACTGGCGCCACCCGACGATGAACCGGTCGGGGTCCGTCGCGGACCGCGCGATGCTCGGCTCGTTCCCCGCGTCGTTGAGCACGTCGAGCCCGCTGCCGGGCGCGGTGTTGAGTTGCACGCTCACGAACGGACCCTCGGCGACGGTCGGCAGCGTCTGAAGCAACGTCGGCCCCGCCGGCGCGGGCGGCATGGACTCGGACGCTCGCTCGTGGACGAGCACCTGCCCAAAGGCGGGCGACGCGCCGGCCGCGGCGATCAAGAACAGCGTGGTGCGCGCAGATCCATGGTGCATCGTCTTCTCCCTTTTGCCTGCCGGTGGGCCCCCGCCCAGCCTACCGGGGCGCCCGGAGCGGACCAAGGGTCATCCCTCGCGTTCGTCCCGCAGCTCGCGGCTCATCAGCTTCGCGATCGCCCGCACCGGGTCGAGCCCCTCGAACACCACGTCGTGCACCGCACGCGTGATCGGCATCTCCACCCGGTACCGCTCGGCGAGGTCGATGACCGACTTGGTCGTCGCGACGCCCTCGACCACGAACCGGGAGCGTTCGAGATAGTCGTCGAGGTTCTCGCCGCGCCCGAGGGCCTCGCCGCAGGCGCGGTTGCGCCCCTCGGGGCTGAAGCACGTGGTGACGAGGTCGCCCATGCCCGCGACGCCGAAGAACGTGTGCGTGGACCCGCCCATCGCCGTGCCCAGGCGGGTGATCTCGGCCAGCCCGCGCGCCAGCAGCGCGCTCTTGGCGTTGAACCCCGCGTTGAGCCCGTCGAGCACGCCCGCGGCGATCGCGATCACGTTCTTCACCGCGCCCGCCAGCTCCACGCCCAGCAGGTCGTCGTTCGTGTAGACGCGGAGGTAGCTCGTCGAGAACAGCAGCTGCACGCGCTCGGCGAACGCCGGGTCGTCGCTCGCCGCGACCATGGTCGCGGGCATGCCCCGGGCCAGCTCGGTCGCGATCGACGGGCCCGAGAGCGCCGCGATCGGGCGGGGCCTGGCGTCCGGGTCGTCGCCGAGCATGTCGGCGATCACCTGCGACGGGCGCATCAGCGTCTCGTTCTCGATCCCCTTGGCGACCGAGACGATCCCCGCGTCGCGCGGGATGAACCGGCCGAGCCGCGCGAAGGTTTCACGCATCACCTGGCTGGGCACCGCGGCGACGACGATGTCCGCCCCCTCAAGCGCCTCGCCGTCGCTGAGTGCCACCCGGGCCGAACCCGGCAGCTCGAACCCAGGCAGCCGGTCGGACCGCCGCGTCTGACTCAGCCGGCCGACCTCGCCCTCCTCGTGCCCCCAAAGCCTGACCCGCGGGCGGGCCCCGCCGGGCACCTTGGGGTCCGGGCCCGCGAGCATCGCGGCGCAGCACAGCCCCATCTGCCCGAGCCCCAGAATCGCCACCTGCGGGCTGGCAGTGTCGTTTCGCGGGTCTGATGCCGACTCGTCTGGCACAGGCGTCCCCCGTGGTGCTCGCTGGGCCCAGAGCGGATCTGGCCCCGGGCCGGCCCCTATTCCGGGCGAACCGGAGCCCGCCGGCGGGCGTACCGAACCCGCCGAGGCCCAGCGCGATTGGTCTAGAGTAGCCACCCCTCGGGGCTCCCCTCACGCCGCACGCCGGACCTCTGCCGAGCCGTGTCCCCCCGTCTTCCGGAGACGTCGCCGATGTCGCACGCCGCCAACGCCCACGACCACAAGCACCTGCACACCGCCGACGACGGCAACATCGCGTGCTGCTCCCACCACGAGATGAAGATCGACCGGTGGATCCTCGTCTACCTCATCGGGGGCATCTTCGCCGCGACGAGCTGGATCGCGACCCTCGTTGCCGGCCCGGACCAGCGCCAGATCACGATCATCCCCGCCGTCATCGGGGCGCTGATGCTCGGCGCGCCGCTGTTCATCGCGGCGATCTCGGAAATCTACAACCGGCGTATCTCATCGAGCTCGCTGGCCGCGCTCGCGATCCTCGCCTCGATGGCCGTCGAGAAGTACGCCATCGCCGCCTTCCTCGCCTTCGTGCTGCTCGTCGCGGACCAGATCGTCCGGCGTACCGCTTTCGGCGCCCAGCGCGCCATCGAGCAGCTCGTCAAGCTCACCCCCGACCGCGCCCGCATCGTCGAGAACGGCACCGAGCGTGACGTCGGCATCGCCGACCTCAGCGTCGGGCAGACCGTCCGCGTCCGCCCCGGCGAGAACCTCCCCGTGGACGGCTCGGTCGTCTCGGGCTCGTCCACCATCAACCAGGCCTCGCTCACGGGTGAAGCGATGCCCGTCGAGGTCGAGGCCGGCGCGTCCGTCTACGCCGGCACCACCAACCTCACCGGCACCATCGACCTCCGCGTCACCCAGGTCGGCGCGGACACCACCATCGGCAAGGTCTCGAGCCTCATCCAGGAAGCCGAACGCGCCAAGGACCCCCGCCAGCTGATCATCCAGGAGGTCGCCCGGTTCTACGTCCCCGTCGTCCTCGCGATCGCCGGGCTCGTCTTCTTCCTGTTCTCGCAGTCCGAGGACGAGATCACCCGCTCCAATGCCGCGATTACGGCAGTCACGGTCCTGGTCGTCACCTGCCCGACGGCGTTGCTGCTCTCGAGCCCGATGGCGATGGTCGCGTCCTTCGCGTCCGCCGCCCGCCTGGGCATCCTGATCAAGCGGACCGAGCACCTCGAAGCCGCCGCCCACATCGACACCGTCGTGCTCGACAAGACCGGCACGCTGACGACGGGCAACTTCGAGGTCTCCCGCCTCGCCCCCGCCGATGGCATCGAGGGCGCCGACCTCCTCGCCGCCGCCGCCAACGGCGAGCAGCACTCCAACCACCCCCTCGCGCTGTCCATCCTCCGCACCGCGACGCAGGCCCGCATCACGCCCGATGGGTCCAACGACTTCGAGGAGATCCACGGCCGCGGCGTCCGCGCCCGCACCTCCATGGGCGAGCTGTGCGTCGGCCGCGCCACTTGGCTCCGCGAGCTCGCCCCCGGCGAGTCAGCCAAGATCGACGCCGTCGAAGCACGCACCGAGGGCATGTCGGGCGTGCACGTCCTGCGTGACGGCACGTACCTCGGCGCCGTCGGGCTCGAAGACAAGGTCCGCCCCAACGGGCGAGCCGTCGTCGAGCGGATGCGCGAGCTGGGCGTCCGGTTCGTCTCCATCTTCACCGGCGACCGGTTCTCCGTCGCCAAGCGCGTGGGCCAGCAGACCGGTGTGGACGCCGTCGAAGCCGAGTGCCTGCCCGAAGAGAAGCACCAGCTCATCAAGGAGCTGAACCAGCAGGGCTACCGCGTCCTCATGGTCGGCGACGGCATCAACGACGGCCCGGCGCTGGCCGAAGCAGAGGTCGGCGTCGCGATGGGCCTTTCGGGATCTGACATCGCCGCCAACTCCGCCGGCGTCGCCCTCATGACCGACGAGCTCAACCGCCTGCCCTTCCTCATCGAGCTGGCACGGCGCACGCGGATGATCATCACGCAGAACATCGTGGTGTCGATCCTGATGGCCGTTGTGGGGCTCGTGCTCGCGGCGACGGGCACCTTCGTCGGCGTCGCCGGCGCGGGTATCGGCGTCGGGTTCGCCGCCCTCTTCCACTTCCTGCCCGACGTCTTCGTCGTCGGCAACTCGTTCCGCCTCTTCCGCTTCGGCGAGGATTTCCTCGAGGTCGAAGCCCAGGAGAAGTCGGCAGCCGAGGCCGGCAAGCGGACCCACCGCGAAGCGAGCGCCCGCGGGCTGGCGGCGGCGCAGCCGGCGTGAGTGTCAGTTCATTCAGTCGCTAAGGGTCCAGTACAGGCAGTCGGCTTTGTCGAGTTCGATTTGTAGCGGCGCGCAATGAACGATGAAGTTATCGAAGTATGTGAACAGCGAGACTTCATCGCCTTCGGTGTTCTTGAAGACGGAACCAATCAGTTTGGATGCGAGCTCGCGATGTTTTGAGGTTGATGTCCCGGCGTTGTTGAAGCTGAGGTCGAAGCTCGGGTTGCTTAAATCGTGTGTGTCGACGGTAGATGCTCGCAGACGTAAGTCAGTTGCAGCGAGTTCCATGGTTCCAGTCGGAAACCCGATTTGAATCTTGTTGATCTCCCAGCGAACGCGTTCAACTTGCTGACCGTAGAACATCCGAGGGACCCCAGAGATCACGGCACGTGCGCCATATTCACAGGCTTCTTCGATGGTGGAGAAGGCCTTGAGCTCGGGCATTCTGGTTACGGTGTAAGTGGGAGTCGATTTCGAATCGGTCACAGCACCGTCCCCCTTAGCACCACCAGCGCCACCGCGAAGTAGATCGTCAGCCCGCTCACGTCCATCAGCGTCGCGACCAGCGGCGACGACGACGCCGCCGGGTCCAGCCCCAGCCGCTGCATCGCGATCGGCATCAGGCTCCCGATCAGCGTCCCCCAGATCACGATCCCCACGACCGCCGTGCCCACGGTGAACGCGAGCCGCCCGGGAAACTCGGTGTCCGCGACGCCGACCATGCTCAGCCCATAGACCGCCGCCACGCCCATCGTGCCCAGCGCCGACCCGAGCACCAGCCCCGTCATCAGCTCCTTGCGCGCCACCCGCCACCAGTCCGCGAAGCTCACCTCGTCCAGCGCGATCGCACGCACCAGCAGGCTCGCGGCCTGCGTCCCCGTGTTCCCGCCCGAGCTGATGATCAAGGGCACAAACAACGCCAGCACCACCGCCTTGGTCAGGTGCTCCTCGAAGAACATCATCACGAAGATCGTCACCAATTGCAGCACGAACAGCCCAGCCAGCCACCCGCCGCGCTTCTTGAGCATCGCCCCGAACGCCGTGCTCATGTACGGCGTGCCCAGCGCCTCCATGCCGCCGAGCTTCTGCACGTCTTCCGTGAATTCTGCCTCGGCGACGTCCGCCACATCGTCCGCCGTCACGATGCCCACAAGCAAGCCCAGCGAGTCGAGCACGGGCAGCGCCGACCGGTCGTACTTGTTCATCATCCGGACCGCTTCCTCGCGGTCGTCGGTCGCAAGCAGCGCGACGAACTCGTGGTCCATCAGCGATTCGACCGTTGCCTCCGGGCTCGCGAGGAGGAACTTGCGGATGTGGATGTCGTCGATCAGCTTGCGCTCGTGGTCGCTGACGTAGAGCCAGTGGATCGTCTCGGCGTCCTTGCCGTACTGCCGCACGTGCTCGAGCACACGCTGCACCGTCCACTCCGGGCGCACGCGGATGTAGTCGGGCGTCATCAGGCGCCCGACCGATTCCTCCGGGTAGCCCAGGATCGCCTGGGTCGCGCGCCGGTCCGCGGGCGACAGCCGCGCCAGCAGCGGCGTCGCGACCTCCACCGGCAGCTCGTCGAGCACCGCCGCCCGGTCGTCCGGGTCGAGCTCCTCGATCAGCCGCGTCGCCCGCTCGTCGCCGAGCAGGGCGATCAGCTCCTCCTGCTTGTCGGTCTCGAAGTGGCTGAACACGTCCGCCGCGAACTCGCGAGGCAGCAACCGGAAGGCAACCGCGGCGTCCTCGGGCTTGTCGATGGTGTCGAGCACGTCCGCCGCGTCCGCCGCTTCGAGGTGCTCGAGCGCGTCGCGGATCTCCCGCCACTTCCGCTCGGCCAGCAGCTGGGTGATGTCCGGAGCCAGGAGTTCGGCGGTGGGGGTGCGCACGCACTAGCCTAGCTGTTGTGTGATGATCGACGGGCCGCTCCCGTGCCACTGACCCGTCCTCGGGTCAGTGTTGGCGAGAGGCGGTTGGCCCTGCACTGACCCGAGGACGGGTCAGTGGCACGATCTGGATGCCCGCCCGGAGCCCCGCGATGACCAAGCGACTCGCAAGCACCGCCCTGACCGCCGCCCTCGTCGGGGCGAGCGCCTCCGCACCGCCCGCCGTCGCGTCCGAGCCCGACAGCCACCCGCCCCTGCGGATCGTCGTCATCGGGCTCACCCACGGCCACGTCGAGGGCGTCCTCCATCATGCCCGCGACCGTACGGACATCGACCTCGTCGGCGTCTGGGACCCCAACCCCACCCTGTTCGACAAGTTCAAGGGCAAGTACGCCCTCGACGACGGGCTCTACTACGACGACCTGGGCGCCATGCTCGACGAGACCAAACCCCAGGCGGCGTCCGTCATGACCTCCACCCTCGGGCACCGAGCCGCCGTCGAAGCCTGCGCCCCCCGCGGCGTGCACGTCATGGTCGAGAAGCCCCTCGCGACGACCGGCGCCGATGCGCGCGCGATGGCGGCCCTCGCCGAGCAGCACGGCGTCCACCTCCTCACCAACTACGAGACCAGCTGGTACGCCTCCAACCGGCGCGCGGGTGAAGCGCTCGCGTCGGGCGAGATCGGCACCCTCCGGCGTGCCGTCTTCCGTCACGGGCACAAGGGCCCCGTCGAGATCGGGTGCGCGCCCGAGTTCCTCGAATGGCTCACCGACCCCGAAGAGAACGGTGCCGGCGCCCTCTTCGACTTCGGCTGCTACGGCGCCAACCTCATGACCTGGTTCATGGAGGGCCAGCGCCCCGAGTCCGTCACCGCGACCACGCGCCGGCTCAAGCCCGGCGTCTATCCCAGGGTGGACGACGACGCGACGATCGTGCTCGCCTACCCGTCCGCCGTCGCGGTCCTCCAGGCGTCGTGGGCGTGGACGCACAGCGTCAAAGAGACCGACGTCTATGCCGAGGGCGGGTCCGTGCACGCGGGCCCGTGGCGGGCCGTCGCGGAGCGCGATCCCGATGCCCAGCCCGTCTCGCGCGAGCTGCTCCACCCCGCGGCCCCGATGGACAACGAGTGGAGCTACCTCCGCGCGCTTGTGCAGGGTCGGTGCGGGGTGGACCCGCTGTCGAGCCTGGAGAACAACCTGCTGGTCGTGGAGATCCTCGCCGCCGCGCGCGAGTCGGCGCGGACCGGTGAAGCGGTCCGGCTCGCGGACTAGCCGGCGCGGTCCGAGTCCCGACCCTCCGTGTCCGCCTCCGCCGCCCGCTTCATCCCGCGCAGCATCCCACCGAACACCAGCGCATGGGCCGGGAGCACGGCGTACCAGTACAGAATCCCGAACAGCCCCTTGGGGCGGAACCGTGCCGTCATCGTCAGACGCGATCGCCCCTCCCCGATCGGCTCGGTGACGAGATCGAGCACCGCGACGCCCGGCAGCTTCATCTCCGCGCGCAGCGTCAGCCTCCGGTCCGGCTCGACGCCGACGACGCGCCAGAAGTCGAGCGCTTCCCCGAATTCGACGTTCTCCGGGTCCCGCCTGCCGCGGCGCAGCCCGGGCCCGCCGACGAGCTTGTCCATCCACCCGCGGATGCGCCACAGGGCGTCCGCCGCGTACCACCCGTGCCCACCTCCGACACGGCAGAACGCGCGGTACACGCCCGCGCACGGGGCTTCGACGTCGATCGTGCGCTCGTCGGTGAACGCCGTCCCGCCCGCCCAGTCCGGGTCGCCCGGGATCGGGCCCGCCGCGGACCAGCGCGTCTCGACGGCCCCCTCGCGCGTGGTGCCCAGCGCGCGCCGGATCGACTCGCGCACCCCGACCGGCTCGTGCGGCATCAGCGCCATGCCCGACGGGTCCGTCACCACCACCCGGTTGCGCAATCCCTCGGCCAACGGGCGCGCGATCGCGCTGCCCACCGGCGTCACCAGCCCGATCCACAACGAGCTCAGCCGCGGCGTCAGCACCGGCACGGGCACGATCAGGCGCCGGGGCAGCCCCAGTTCCTCCGCCATCACCCGCATCAAGTCGCGGTACTCCATCACGTCCGGGCCGCCTATCTCGATCGCCCGCCCCGCCGTCCCCGGCGTCCGAAGGCACGCGACCAGCCAGTGCAGCACGTCCCGCACCGCGACCGGCTGCGACTCGGTCCGCACCCACCGGGGCGTCACCATTGCGGGCAGCCGCTCGACGAGGTACCGCAGGATCTCGAACGACGCCGACCCGGACCCGATGATCATCGCGGCGCGCAGCGTCGTGACGGGCACCGCGCCGGACGCGAGCTCGCGCTCGACCTCGCGCCGCGAGCGCAGGTGCTCGGACAGGTCGTCGCCCATCTCCCCGAGCCCGCCGAGGTAGATGATCCGCTCGACGCCCGCGGTTTCCGCAGCCAGCGCGAACGCCCGGGCCAGCTCCGCGTCGCGCTCGGCGTACGCCCCGACGCTCGCCTCCATCGAGTGCACGAGGTAGTACGCGAACCGGCACCCACGCATCTGCTCGGACAGCTCACCTTCGTCGGACATGTCCCCCCGGACGACCTCGACCCGCGGATCGACCCGCCACGGGCGCGCATCGAGCTTCCGCGGCGAGCGCGCCAAGCACCGCACCGCGTACCCCTCCTCGAGCAGCCGGGGCGCGAGCCGACCGCCGATGTACCCCGACGCACCGGTGAGAAAGACGCGATCGCTCATAGTCGGTTCATCGGGTGATTCCGTGGTCCGGGGAGGCATCACCGAGCTCTTCGCACGCCGACCCCCATCCGATGCGGGGTCACACGCCCACGAGCCCGTCAAGAGCGTCCAGCCCCACCGGCTCGGGCGACGCGAACGGCTCGGCCGCCGCCGTCCCGATGCGGCTGCCGAAGAAGCTCGCCGCGTGCCCGACCCACTCGAGCACCCGCCGGTTCTTCTCGGGCTGCACGAACTGCGTGTCATACGCCCGGATCGACGCGATCTTGCGCTCGACCATGCCCGTGATGTCGAAGCAGAAGTCCGGGCTGGGCACCGAGCGCAGGTGCGTGCAGAAATACCCGAAGTGCCACCTCGGATACATCGGCGGCCCGACCTCCCACTCCCGTCCTGTCCACGCGCACACCGGCGCCGGCATCTCGATCTTGGTGAGCTTCGCGTCGAACCGTGCATCGCGGACGATGTGCGCCACCGCGACGTGGTCCGGGTGCGCGTCGGGCAGCGCGGGCGAAAAAAGAACGTCGGCCTGCCACGCCCGGATCACGCCCGCCGTCTTGTGACGTGCCTCAATCGTGTGCTCGACCGTTCGGTTGGGCAGCCCGAGGCAGAGACGTTCGATTGACCCGCCCGCGTCCGCGGCGCCCTCGCACAGGATCTCGAGCGCCGCGAAGGCTTCGCTCTTGCGCGTGTCGTGGTCGCCGAAGGGCGTGGGCTCGCCGTCGGTCATGTCCACCAGCAGCACGTGGTGCCCCTGCGACGCGAGCCCACGCCCTTCGGTGACCACGACACGCGCCGGAGCGAGGCCTGCGCGGCGCTCGAGATCCTGGCCCAGGGGGCGTCGGACGCGGGGGGGTCGATTGAGCGACTCTGCCTTGGGCTGCCCAACCGAACGGTCGAGC
>BQJQ01000080.1 GCA_021604785.1 Phycisphaeraceae bacterium | reverse complement strand
GATCGACCACGGATCGGCAGTCGTCCGGGTCGCCCGCGGGATTCGTGATTTCGATGACGCGTTCGCCGTGCTCGCGGAGGGCGCGGACCAGCGTGCGCACGAGCGTGGACTTGCCCGCGCCGCTCGGCCCGGTGATGAGCGCGGCGTGCCCCGGCCGGAGGCGCTCGACGAGCGCACGGGACGCGTCAGCATGCACATGTGTGCCGGCATCCGCCTGCGCACGGGCCGCGAGCACGCCGAACGGGGCGCAGGCGGCCCGCAGCGCGGGCGAAAGAGCCGCAGAAGTCGGGACGCGCCGGACGATGGCGCTCATGCAACCCCCCGGCGCGGGGAGCGTGCCGACGCCTCGGCGAAGAGCGCGTCGATCGCGTCTTTGTGTCGTCGGACGGTGTGGTAGCTCACGCCCAGGCGATCGGAGGCGCCGCGCATCGAGAGGCCTTCGATGACGAGAAGATCCGCGATGCGCCGGCGCGTGGGCGACCACGCGGCCCGCGAGGTCATGACGAACGCGAGGCGCGGGCTCATGGCGCGATCGACTGCCCTGCGGATGCGACGGCGGACCCGCCTTGCGTCGGCGTTGGACAATCGCGCGATCTCGACGGCGGTGCGCCCGTCGCGGAAGACGGACTCGACGAGTGTGCGCTCGGACGGGGGCAGCCAGGCGCTGCGATCGAGCACGCGGTCCACCCACGCGCCGGCTCGGCGGCGGCGGAGGTCCGCTCCTTCATCCGGGTCCCACGTCACCCGCTCGCTGATCTGCCCGGCTCTGCTCGGCATGGCTCGCGACATCTCTCACCTCCGTGTGTTGTTGCTGGGTGTTGACTCAGTTCTGTGTTCTCTGTAAAGTGAACACCACACGGCAAAGTTATCCATCTTGCGAACAATTCGCAAGGGTATTGTATGGTATGCCACCAAACAAGCGCACGAAAGCGGTCGTCCGCGCGCACCATCGCGACATTGCTACCCCGTTCCTGCCCAGATTCACACTCGACTGAGGACCATCCGATGGCCCACAACGCAGCGAGCGCGCTTGGTTTGATGGTTCGCGAACGGCGAGCCGCCCTCGGGATGTCGCTCACACTGCTCGCAGAGCGCGTCGGATGCGCCAAGTCGTACCTGTCCGCGATCGAGAACGGCCGGCGCGGCCCGCCCGGCGATGAGTTGCTCCGCCGGCTCGAGCGCGCACTCGGGCTGACCTCGGGCGAGCTTGAGCGCGTGGCACGCTGGCAGCGCACCCCCGAGCCCGTGCGGCGCGACTTTGCGAACCTGCACGAGGGTCAGCGGGCGGTCGACGCGCTCACGTCGCTCGTCGGGCGAGACGGACTCGATGCTGCCTACCGCTCGGGCGAGCTCGGGCGCGTGATCGAGCAACTACGCCCCGCGGAGGAACGGCCGCTCGAAGCCGCCCTCCCGAACGAGGTGCCTGTGATCAACTCCGTGACCGCGGGGTACCCGCACGACTTCACGGACATGGGGTACCCGGCGCGGGTCGCCGACGAGTACGTCCGGTGCCCGGACCTGCACGACCCGGACGCGTTTGCCGCCCGGGTGGTTGGCGACTCGATGGAGCCCGACTACCGCCAGGGCGACATCGTGGTGTTCAGCCCGATCCGCGACGCGGCGTCGGGTACGGACTGCTTCGTGCGCCTCGAGCCGGACCACGAGAGCACGTTCAAGCGGGTCTACTTCGAGACCGGGGAGGACGGAGCCGAGTTGATCCGGATCCAGCCGATCAACAACCGGTACCCCCCGCGGGTGGTGCCCCGCGAGCAGGTGGCGGGGCTGTACCGGGCGGTGAGCCTGCAGCGGAGCGTGCCCTGAGCCCGCGGCGGGGGTGAAAACACGCCCAGATCGCTGTGAAGGGGCATCCGGGCCGGTCTTTGGGGCGTATCGGCGGGGGTCCGGGCGGACGGGGCGGGCGATCGCCCCCTACGCTTGGAGCCGGCCCTGAGTCCGATCCGAGGGGGCGGGGCACCGATCACCGGAGGCGAGCGCGATGGCGAAGATGTTCTACACGGTCGAAGAGGCGGCTTCCCGCCTGGGCATGACCGCCGAAGAGGTCGAGGCGCTGGGCGACTCGGGCCAACTCCAGGAGTTCCGCGACCGCGACCGCCTGATGTTCAAGCGCGACCAGGTCGACCTGCTCGCGGGCGACGAGTCGTTCGACGACGACGACTTGGGCGCCGACATCCGCCTTGCCGACTCGAGCGAGCTCGAGCCGCTGAGCCTGTCTTCGTCCGGGTCCGGCTCGGCGTTCAACACGCCCGCCGGCGGATCGAGCCCGGGCGACACGGGCGTGAGCATCTTCGACCCCGACGAGAGCGGCGCCGACGCGAACGCGGACACGCTGATCACCGGCTCGGTCGGCATGCCCGACTTGGGCGATGCGTCGAGCTCGGGCTCGGGGCTTGCGCAGCTGAGCCTCGAAGCCGACGACACGAGCCTGGGATCGGACCTGCTGTCCGACCTGGGCGGGTCCGCTGCGGGCGCTTCGGGCGCCGCGATGGACTCGGGCGCGGAGATGGCATCGCCCGCGGCGAGCGGGTTCGGCTCGGGCATGGGCGATTCGAGCGCGGGCTCGCTGTTCGAGGGCGGGCCGGGCGAACCGGAGTTTGGCGCGGCCGCGGCCGGCGCCGGCGCGGTTGGCATGATGGCGGCTGAGCCGTACGACGGCGCGGGGTCCGGGCTCGCAGCCGGCGCCGCGCTGGGCATGATCGTGCTGCTCGCGGTCACGCTCGCCGTCACGATCCTCGGGTTCTCGGGCACCGGTGCTGTGGACCTGCTCGGCTCGATCGATTCGACCGCGGTCATGATCATCGGCGGCGGCGGGTTCGCGGTCATCGGGATCTTCGCGGCGATCGGGTGGTTCCTGCTCCGCAAGGGGTGAGCCCGGGCCGGTCTCGGGGCGAGTTCCCCGTATGCGCTCCAAAGAGGTCTGAATTGCTCTCCTCGCAGAGTTTTGTATGAGTGCGCCGGCGTTTTTGCGATCATGGGTGGGAAGGAATACCACCATGAGTCGCACCATGACCACCACGGCCCGGGCGTGCCTGTTCGGGGGGGCTCTGTTCGCCGCGGGGGTCGCCGCGGGCAGCGCGAACGCCCAAGGCTTCGCCCACGACGGCGGGTTCGGCATCATCGCCGCCGACAAGAACGTCGGGGCCGACCCGTACTTCAGGTTTGAGCCGAGCAACCCGCTCGGGTTCGGGAACAACGCGTACGCCAACGGCGACCTGCTGGGCCGGGTGACTTCGACGACCGACGAGGTCTCGATCACGCACAATCGGACGGGCTCGGGCCTGTTCTCGTACTCCGCTGTCTTCGGGTGGGCGTACGTCTTCGCCGTCTCGGACGTCCCGGTCGATCTCGCGTGGGACTTTGGGGCGTGGGGGCAGGCGTACCTGTTCGTCGAGAACCTGACGGATCTCGGCGTCGTGTTCGACGCCGGCGCTCTCAACGCGGGCACCGCGACGGTGCTGCTCGAAGAGGGCACCGAGTACCGCGTGCGCCTCGCCATCGCGGGCAACGGCGCGGGGGGCAATTCGTTTGCGCGCGCGACGGTGGTCGAGCCGTGCGCCGCCGACATCGACGGCAACGGGGTGCTCAACGTCGACGACATCGAACAGTTCGTCGACGCGTTCCTCGGCGGGTGCCCGTGATCTGTGCCCGTGGTTCGGGTGCCTTTTCTCTTAGGAGGCCGGCATGTTGACGAAATCTGTAACACACACCTGCCTGTTTGGGGGCGCGATGTTCGCTGCGGGCGTCGCGCAAGGCGAGCCGGCGGCGCTCACGCTGGGCAACCAGACGGCGTACTTCGCCACGGCTTACGGCACACCGTTTTTCGAAACGGGAGCGGGCCCGCTCGGGATCGGCGCGTTCGGGTACGGGGTGGGCGACGTCTTTGGGCTGTGCAGCATCAAGAACGACGAGATCCTGATCCGGCACGAGCGGGCCTCCTCGGGCACGGTGGAGTCTTCTATCGCGTACGCGAGCGTGATCTTCTACGGGCTCGAGGACGCCCTGGTCGAGCTCGATTGGGACCACGGCGACTGGGAGACCATCGAGGCGTACGTCAGGGACAACACAACGGGCGTGACGATCTTCGACTTTGCGGCGTTCCCTGTTCCGGGCGCCCCGGCCTACCTGCAGCTCTTTGAGGGGCACCAGTACCGGCTCCGGTACTTTACGCTCGGGGAAGCTCCGGGTGGTGACGCTTTCGTGCGGCTCACGCCCGACGTCGGGTGCGCCGCGGACATCGACGGCAACGGGGTGCTCAACGTGGACGACATCGGGGCGTTCGTCGCGGCCTTCCTCGGCGGGTGCGACGCCGAAGGGGGCGGGCCATGACGCGCTCATCCACCGCTGCCCGGGCGTGTCTGTTCGGCGGGGCGATCTTCGCCGCGGGCATCAGCGCCTCCGACGCGGGCGCCCAGACCTTCGCGATGCAATACCACTACCACCGCGTGGTCACGCAGGGCGCGAACCCGATCTCGCTTCTCCCGTACGGCAGCGGGCCGTTCGGCGTTGGGAACACCGTGTCGATCCGGGGCGACTTCTCGGCGCACGTCACGACGAACAACAAGGAGCTGTCGTTCTCGCACGACCGCTCGGGCACGGGCACGTTCAGCTACTCGACGGTCGAGGCCGTCTCGTACTTTGTCGCGGTGGAGAACCTGATCGTCCGCGCCGAATGGGACGTCGGGGGCTGGGCGACGGGGATCATCACCCTCGACGACCTCACCGCGGGCACACGCCTGATCGACGTGTCCGGATCGCCCCCGGGCGGGCAGACCGTCTCGCTGCCCGCGGGGCACCAGTTCTTAGCGGTGTTGTACACACGGGGCAGCGCCGCGGGCGGGCCCTCGTGGGGCTCGCTGACCCTGCTCGAGCCGTGCGTCGCGGATTTTGACCGCAACGGCGTGCTCAACGTGGACGACATCGGCGCGTTCGTGGATTCGTTCCTCGGCGGGTGTCCGTAGCCGATCAGGACCCCGCACACATTCTGGCAGATTCTCCGTGACCGCCCCCGCCGAACGCCGCTGACGGATCGGAAAGGAGCGCACCATGCTTACGGAACTGCGACGCGCGTGTCTCTTCGGCGGGGCCCTGTTCGCCGCCGGCATCGCTGCCCACGATGCCCACGCCGAGGGGTTCGCCTTCACGCTCACCTCGGGGGTCATCTCCGCCGACCGCATCGCCGGCAACGACCCGATCTTCCAGCCGGCGTCGTCCTACATCCCCGGGTTCGGGAACGCGGCATACAGCGCCGCAGACTTCGCCGGCTCGGTGCTCGCGACCAACACCGAGCTCTCGTTCACGCACGATCGCGCGTCGTCAGCCACATTCACGGACTCGTACGCCGGTGTCGCAGCCTACGCCTACGTGCTCACGCCCACGGCCCTTTCGGTCGAGTGGGACTTCGGCGCGTGGGCCGAGACCGAGTGCTTTGTCCTCAACGCCACCGACAACGTGACGCTGTTCGAGGCGGGCAACACCGCCGCCGGGCACACGACCGTCGCCCTCGAGCCCGGGATCAAGTACCTGCTTCTCACCAAGACCGAGGGCGAATCGGCCGGCGGCGAATCGTTCGCACGCTTCACCTTCCCCGAGCCATGTGCCGCGGACATCGACGGCAACGGCGTCCTCAACGTGGACGACATCGAGGCCTTTGTCGCCGAGTTCCTCGGCGGGTGCGACTAGTCCGACGCCTTCACGCCCTTCTTCGGCGCCCGCACCGTCTTGGCCAGCAGCTTCAGCGCCGTCCGCAGCCCGGACCCGCCGGGGCCCGCGAACCGGTCGCTCAGGGTCGTCAAGAGGGTCAGCACCTCCTGCACGTCGTCCAGGCGCTGGTTGAGCGCTCGGATCTCCTCGGCCCCGGACTTGCCCACCTCGGGCGTGAGCGTGCGGATCTCGCCCAGGCTCGCCAGGAGCGGCTCGACCTCGCGCTTCATCCGCTCGCGCGCGATCTGGCGGAACATCGACCACACGTCCTGCTCGGCCTGGAAGTAGTCCTTCCGGTCTCCCCGCACCCGCACCCGCGAGACCACGCCCCAGTCCATCAGGGACCGCAGCGTCATCGAGGCGTTGCCGCGTGAGATCTCCAGCCGCTCCATCAGCTCGTCGGCGTTCATCGGCTCGCCGGTGACGAACAGCAGGGCGTGGACCTCGGCCATCGTCCGCGAGATGCCCCACTCGCTGGCCATGCGAGACCACGACTCGACGAACTGGTCGTGCGCCTCGGCGAGCTGCCGCTCGGCGCGTTGGCGCTCGCCGTCCGATCCGCCGTCCGAGTTGGCCCGCGCCGTTGCCATGCCCAACTGTACCTCCCGGAGCGTCGCCGGCTTCAGACCAGCGCGTCGATGATCCCCGCGACCCCGAGCACGACGCTGACCACGCCGTTGAGCGTGAAGAATGCCATCGGGATCCCCTCGCGCCCACGCCGGGCCAAGACCGCGTGCTCGAGCACCAGCACCCCCGCGATGACCCCGAACCCCACGCCGAAGACCCACCCGAACCGCGGCTCGATCCACCACGCGACGCCTAGGGCCGCGAGCGCGAGCACGTGCAGCTGGCGGGCGACCCAGACCGACCCGCGCCACCCGAACCGCGCCGGCACGCTCTTGAGCCCGGCTTCGCGGTCAAAGTCCAGGTCCTGCAGCGCGTAGATCACGTCGAACCCGGCGACCCAGAACAGCACCATCGTTGCCAACCAGAACACCGCCCGCCCGGAGTCCGCGTGGACCAGCTCGCCCGGGTTGACGGCGATCGCCGCCGCGACCGGGCTGGCCGCCAGAGCACCGCCGAGAAAGATATGACAGAGCCAGGTGAACCGTTTCGTGAACGAGTACAGCGCGATCCACGCGAGGACCGGGATCGCCAGCGCGAGCGGGTACCAGTTCTTGAACATCACGCCGAACGCGCCTGCACCCAGGCAGAACCCCGCGGCGCTGCCGACGAGCAACAAACCCCCGTCGCCTGGGGAGAGCGCGCCACGCGCGAACGCCCGCCCGGCGGTCCGCGGGTTCGCGGCGTCGAACCGCGCGTCCGCGACGCGGTTCACGACCATGGCCCACGTGCGCGCGAACACCATGCACACGACGACGAGCGCGAGCATGACGGGCACGTCCCACGCCCCGCGCTTGTCCGGATGGGGCAGCACCAGCACCGCCGTTAGCACCGCGAACGGCAGCGCGAAGACCGAGTGCGCCAGCTTGATGTCCGCCAGCGCAAGAAAAAGCCGACCCAAGGCGTTCGCCCGGGTCGGCTCGTTGGTCTGCGCGTCGGTCTTCACGGACGACGCTAGGCGCCGTCCGTGCCCGCGAGGGTCAGGCGCACCCGGCCAGGAACGCCGCGACGAACGCGTCGATGTCGTCCACATTCAGCGCGCCCGAGCTGTCCAGGTCCGCGGCGAGGTCCCCGCCGAGGAACGCGACGACGAACGCGTCGATGTCATCGACGTTGAGCGCCCCGTTGCCGTCGAAGTCCGCCGGGCTGCACGCCGTGGTGCCCGCCAGCGGGCCCACGTAGACGTTGTCGATCAGCCACGAGTCCGAGGGCTCGTCGCCCTGGGCGCTGATCCGGACCTCGAGGGCCCCGTGGATCAGGCTGACGGTCATCTCGGCCTCGACGAGCGTGAACCCCGCGTCGGGCGTGCCGTCCGAGACAATCTCGCCGACGGTCTGCCAGACGCCGCCGGCGTCCTTCGCCTCGATCAGCAGCGACTCACCCGCGTCGGCGCCCTCGTCGCGCGCCTCGATCGCGATGTACGCGTCGCCCGTGTTGAGCGCGGCCGCGGCGATCGTGCCCGTCAGGGCGACGTCCGACCCGGTCAGACGGGCGCTGTACGAGCCCGTCGAGGCCCCGTCGGTCGTGCGCACGCCGGGGAACGAGGACCACGCGGCCGTCGTCTCGATCGGCGTCTCGAACGTGCGCCGGTAGGGCGTCTGCACCGCGACGGGGTCCTTCACGCGGAACTCATCCACGAACCACCGGTCATTGGCCTCATCGCCCATGCCCGTGATGCGTACGCGGAGCTGGTCCGTCAGCGCCCCGGCGGGCACCTTGGCGCCGGCCCAGGCGAACTCGTCGCGGTCCGTGCCGTCCGAGACGACATCGAACAGCAGCTGCCAGGCGCCGCCGTCGAAGTACTCGACGCGGAGCGCTTCGCCCGCCTCGACGCCCTGGTGCTGCACCTTCATGGACACGCCCGTGTCCGTCGAGGCGCTGCCCGCGTCCAGGCGGACCGTGCTCGCGGTGTCGCCCCCGTTGAGGTTGAGCGAGTTGACGCCGTTGGGCTCGTTGATGCCGTCGCCGTTGACCGTCGCGCCGACGACATCGATCCAGACCGCCCCGCTCAGCTGGGTGCCCTCGAACTGCTCGAGGAACGGGACGGGCAGCGCGTAATCGCCCGTCATCGCCGCAACCACCGCGGCCTCGGCATTGACGCGGCCGTGCCCGGTGAAGATGTCGAACCCGGAGGCGCCGATGTCCGTCGCCGTTTGCTTGAGGATCGCCCGCAGGATCGCGGGGGTGATGTCCGGGTTCGCCTCGACGACGAGCGCCGCAACGCCGTTGACAAGCGGCGCCGCCGCGCTGGTCCCGCCAAACCAGAGGTACCCGCCCGAGCGGCTCGTGGATCGGACGCTCACGCCGTGGGCCATGACGTCGATCAGCTGCCCGTAATTCGAGAACCCGGTGTACTGCCCGTTTGTCCCCAGGGCGCCGATGACCATGATGTTGTCCGCGACGTCCTCGCCCAGCTGAATCCCGTCATTGCCCGACGAGTAGAACAGTTGGGCCCCGCGATCCTCGGCCTGGTCGCCCGCGTTCTGCGCGCTCGGCTGGTCCACGCCCGAGTAGCTGACGCTCACGGTCGTCGCACCGTTGTCTGCCGCCCAGCGCACGCCGCGCTTGATGTCGCTGATGTTCGCGTTGCCGCTCGAGAGATTGGAGATCCGCGCGTGCAGGATGCCCGCGTTCCACGCGCACCCCGCCACGCCCGTGCTGTTGTTCCCGACCGCCGCGGCGCACCCCGTCGCCCCGGTGCCGTGCCCGTTGATGTCGCTGATCGCGCCGCCCTCGCCCAGCGTGAGATTGTCGACCGCGTTGAAAGCGTCCACAAACGACGATGCCAGGTCCACGTGCGTGGAGAGAATCCCCGTGTCGCACACGCCCAGCAAAGTCGAGGGGCTGCCCGTGATGAAGTCCCACGCGCCGACGGTGTTCAGGTGCCCCGAGCCGTGGTGGTACTGCTGCCCGAAGCTCGGGTCATTGGGCGTGGTGTCGAGCGGGAAGACCGTCCAGTCCGCATCAACCCAGGCGTAATCGCCCGTCGCCATCAGCGCCTCGCCCAGCTGCTCTTCGGTCATCCCCTCGGGAATGCGCACGCGGTACTCATCCACCTCCTCGAACGCCTTCGCGAGCGACGGCACCAGCCGTGCCCGCGCGTGCTCGAGCCGATCCGCGATCAGCGCCGGCATCCGGCGCGCCCGCTCGGGCGCCGCGCGCAGCGGGCCCTCCGCGTGGCGCACCGCGCTCTCGAGCGCGATCTGCTCGCCCATCGCCTCGGCCGGCTTCACCGCGACCAGCAAGTGCCCGGACCGCTCGGCCCACCCCGCACGCTCACGCCCGCGGATGTCGAGCCCCAGCGACGCCGCCCCCGCGATGCGCTCGCGGTCGGCCGCCGTCAGGTCCAGCGCGCCATCGAGCACGCCCAACTGCCCCGCCGACAACCCGAGCGAGTGCCCGGCCGGCGCCACCGGCGCCCCGAACGCCTGCCCCGTGGCAACAACAATCGCCAACGCGATACCCGTCTTCCGGCTGATCATGACCATTCCTTTACGATCGATCGCTCGCGGCCCCCCGCAGGACCGCTCGGACGCACCAAGGGGCACGCCACGCTTTGGTTGAAACTCAAGCCCCCGCCACGACGCGACAGAGACACCCACAAACCGCCCGACCGGGCATTGGACATATACGCCGCCGACCGTCGAACTGTTCCTCGAACAGACCCTTACAAACCAAGAAACAGCGAGACAAACACCTCGATGTCCTCCGAGTTCAGCGTCCCGCCGCCCGTGAGGTCCGCGAGCAGATCCCCCGCGAGGTACAGCGTCACGAACGCCTCGATGTCGTCCACCGTGACCAGCCCGTCGCCCGTGAAGTCGATCACATCGCTGACCACCCGCGCCCGCAGCCCCGGGATCAGCTTCACCGGCCCGCCCCCGTCATCCGCGACGAGCACGATCTCCGCCTCGCCCCCGAGCGCCCCGCCCTCCGCGGCAGCGGTGTACTCCACGTCGAACGCTCCGCCGCCCAGGTCCTGCACGCTCACGCCCGCGATGACCGAACCGTCGCTCGACTCAGCCGCCAGCGTCCCACCCACCGGCACCCCGGACCGATCCCGCAGCTGCACGCGCGCCGTCTCGGTCGCGCCCAACGCCACCATCCGGCGTCCCGATACATGCGATCGCACCGCGTCCGGGCGCCCGACCAGATTGTTCGCCCACGCGTCGAACATCTCCTGCAGCAGCACCACCGGGTCCACCGCGTTGACGCCGCGCCGGCCCGTGTTGAGCTCCATGAAATGGTCGCCCGCGGCGCACCCGATGCCGTCGCGGAACGTCCCGCCGACGTTCGCCAGCGCCACGACGCCGTTGTGCGAGTTGCCGCCCGAGATCAACTCGGGCGACCCGTCGCCGCCAAGGTCTACCAGCCCGAACGCCCGCGGCCCGCCGGACCCGATCTGCCGCAGCTCGCCGCGTGTCCACCCGCCGAGCCCGTCGTTGTAAAACGTCTCGAAGAACCCGGCGCTGCCCATCGCGGTGATGTCCATCAGCCCGTCGCCGTCGATGTCCGCGGGGATCGCGTCGATCCCGAACCCGCCGTTGAGCGACAGGTCCGTCCGCGGGCTCGGGTCAGCATCAAACGTGTAGACACACGCGATGCGCGACCGGTCCGTAACGACCACGAGCTCGGTCTCCGCGTCCGCATCGATGTTCGCCGCGCGCACCGTGACGGGCTCGTCGGGCGCCGCGAGCGTCTCGCTCAGCGTGAACGCGCCGTCACCGTCGTTCACAAAGATCGCGACACCGTCCGTGTTGGGAAGCGCCACAGCCAGATCGAGCCCGATGCTCCCGGCGAGCTTGGCTGCGGCGATCCCCGCGCCCGCCGTCCCGAGGTCCGTCACCACCGGGGCGCCGATCCCCTCGCCGGTCGAAAGCATCACGCCCAGCTCCCGCCCGCCCGAGGTGGTGTACGCGACATCCAGCCCGTTTTCCCCGTCCAGATCCGCGATGACCACGCCGTTGGCGCCCGCGGAAACGTCGTACTGCTGCCCGATCTCGAACCCGAGCACGCCGCCGTCGTCGAAGCCTTCGAGCACCGTGATCCGCGAGGGGTTCTGCGACGCGACGACCAGGTCCGCGACACCGTCGCCCGTCACGTCGCCCGCCGCGATCCCGCGCAGCATGCCCGCGCCGACCGCGACAGTCTGCACCGGCGCCAGCGTCGCGAACGCACTGCCCGGCGTCGTCGTGCTGCAGAACAGATCAACGCCCGCCCCGTTGAACGGCGCCACCGCGACGTCCATCCCGAGCGTCTCGTCCAGATCGATCGGCACCACCGCGCCCGGGCGGTCTGTCGCGGGATAGATGCTCGGGCACACGTCCGTGTCGCCCGGGCGCGAGATGAGCATGTACCCAACATGCGCGCTCTTGAACGGCGCCGGCGGCGGCACATCGCACCCCGTCGGGTTGTCCTGAGCGCACGAGCACCGCCCGTCCCCGCCCAGCGCTCGCGCTGCTTCCATCGCCGCCATCAGTTTGTCCGCCAGATCGCCCGGCGTCGTGCGTAGCGCTTCTTCAGCCGCGAGCACCGGCTCGGGCCCGACGAGGATGTTCCCCTGCACCGCGTACACCAGGTCGTCCTCGGGCCCCAATCGCCCGCGTTCGATGCGCCCCGTCACGCCGCCTTTCCACTGGGCGGCGCCCGAGCCGGAGAACGTCGCGGTGTTGCCGAAGACATCGACCATGCCGTACTGCCGCCCCTGGTGCCCGCCGTCGAACCCGGCCAGCGCCGTCACGATGTCCTCGGGCGCCACGCCCTGCAGGAACCGATCGCGGACGAAGACTTTGTTCTGCCCGGTGGTGTCCACGACCGACTGTGCCGTGCACGCGCCGACCCCGGTCACGATCACCGGCGTGTGCTCACGCAGGTCGATCCCGCTCACGCACGTAGCCGACGCGAGGGCGATCTCCCCGGTCCGGGTGTCGGCGATGAGGATGGACCACGTCGCCGACGCCGGCGCCCCCGCCGCCGCGACCACCGCCGCCGCTCCCAGCATCCGAACCCGCCACGCCCCCCCAAAGGGGGTTCTTGCA
>BQJQ01000079.1 GCA_021604785.1 Phycisphaeraceae bacterium | reverse complement strand
GTAGTGGTCGAGGCGGGCGCCGACGCTCGAGGCGAGCGAGCGGCGGACGTCCTCCATCGCGAGGATGTCGGTGTGCGGGGGGGCGGGGTTGGGTGCGTCGGGGGGCGCCATCGGGTGAGCCTAGCCGGGGCGGGGGTGCGGCGGCGGCGGATGCGGCTCAGGCGAGGAGTCGGTGGACGGCGCGCTCGAAGAGGTCGGCGCCGGTCTGGATGAGCTCGTCGGGGAAGTCGTAGTCGGGGTTGTGGAGCTGGGGTTGGTCGGGGCCCGAGCCGAGGCCGAAGAGGACGCCGGGGCGGCCGATGGTGAAGCGGCCGAAGTCCTCGGACCAGCGGAAGGGCTCTGGGCGGTCGAGGATGTCCAGGCCCAGCTCTTGCGCGCAATCGCGGATGACGTTCACCGTGGGCCCGTCGCAGACGGCGGCGGCGAAGTCGTCGTGCCAGGAGACCTGGCAGACGAGCCCGTCGTCGGCGGCGACCTCGCGGGCGAGGGCCTCGGCGCGCTCGGCGAGGAGCGCGCGGTCGTCGTCAGTGTCCGTGCGGACGGTGCAGTTGAGGATGCCCTCGGCGGGGGTGGTGCCGAAGACGTCGTCCTCGCCGGCGCGGGCGTGCGTGATCGAGATCAGCCCGAAGCGGCCGGGCAGCGCCTCGGCGGGGAGCTCGGGGAGGCGATCGATGAGCTCGGCGATGGCGGGCGCGGGGGAGAGGCCGGTCTCGGGGTGGGCGGCGTGCGCGGTGCGGCCCATAAGGCGGACGTGCATGCCGACCGAGGCGCAGCTGAAGACGCCGGCGCGGAGGACGACCTGGCCGAGCGGGTGCGCGGGGAGGTTGTGCAGCGCGATGGCGGCGTCGGGCTCGATACGGGGCCAGCGTTCGTCGGCGAGGACGTCGGCGGCGCCGGCGCCGGTCTCCTCGGCGGGCTGGAAGAGGAGGACGACGCGGCCGCGCTCGGGGGGGCGCGCTTCGAGGCGCGGGGCGAGGGCGGCGAGGGTGGTCATGTGCCCGTCGTGGCCGCAGGCGTGCATGACGCCGCGGTTGACCGAGCGGTGGGCGAAGTCGTTCTGTTCGAGGATGGGGAGGGCGTCGAGCTCGGCGCGGACGAGGACGGTCTTGCCTGGTGCGCCCGAGTCGTAGACCGCGGCGAGCCCGGTGCCCTTGACGCCCGAGGGCCCGAGGTGGGTGAGGACCTGCGTGGGCGCAAAGCGGCGGACGTAGGCGGCGATGGTGTCGTGGGTGCGGTGCTCGTGGCCGGAGAGCTCGGGGTGCGCGTGGATGTCGCGGCGGAGCTGGATGAGTTCGGCCTCTCTCATGGTGAACGGTAGATCGGCCAAGTCGGGACGCGGGTACACCATGCCCACGGAACGCCACCAGAAATGGCTTTCTTTGAAAGCTCCATACCGTGAGACGCCGGCGATGGCTGCTAGTCCTTGCGCCGTTTCGCGGCCCATGCGGCCAGCAGGTAAGCGCCCATCGCCAAGACGATCGCAACCCCGCCAGCGAGAGCAGAAACGCCTGACATCCGATCTGAGAGGAGCATCACCCACGCCCAGACGCTCACGCCGAGCAGACACATCCAGCAGTACATCACGAAGGCGCTGAACCCGATGAGGACCCGGCTCGGCGAGAACCGCGTCGCGCCGGTGAGCCGGTCGATCCCGGCGCCAGGGTCAAGGTTGGTACTCCTGAGGAAATGGTCTTCACCCCAGATGTTCCTGGCGGCGGCCTCGACCTCGCGCTCCCAGCGCCGCTGCCAATAGCGGCTGCCCCGGTTGATCAGGTACCAGCTCATCGACGCCGCGTACCCGAATATGGATACCACGAGCGCGGCGATGAATCCCAGCTGTGACGAAATCGTCATCTGCCCGGTCTCGGAAATGTTGAAGGCTGTGTGAACGGCGGCGCCATAGCCTGCGAAAGCGATCGAGACAAAGACCCAGAACCCGGCGGAGCGGCGCCAGAGCAGGTCGATCTCGAACTGTCTGGCTTGCTCGGCGTGCTCGAAACGAAGCTTGTCCCGAGGATCGATCTCTCTTTCGCTCATTCGATGCCCCCGTGTCATCGCGACACGGGGAGCGTACTCAAATCACGCCGGGCTGGGCGCGGCGCCGCCGGGGAGGTCGGGTTCGGCGTCGCCGGAGGGGGTCGCGGGGGCGAACTTCTTGGCGGGCTTGTCGGCGGCGAGGAGGTCGGCGACGGTGGGCTTGCCGAGGGATTCGCCGCGCATGAGCTTGTGAACCTCGTCCGCGGTCAGGGTCTCGTACTTGAGCAGCGCCTGGGCGACGGCGTCGACCTTGTGCCAGTTCTCGGCGAGGAGTTGCGTCGCGGCGGCGTAGGCCTCGTCCACCAGGCGGCGGATCTCCTGGTCGATGACGCGGGCGGTCTCTTCGGAGTACTCGCGTTCGCCGAGCGAGAACTCGCGGGTGTCGACGCCGGAGTACTTGATGAAGCCGAGGCGGTCGGACATGCCCCAGTCGAGGATCATCATCCGCGAGAGTTGGGTGGCCTGCATGATGTCCTGCGAGGCGCCCGAGGAGACGTCGTCCATCGCCTTTGCTTCTGCGATGCGGCCGCCGCACATGACTTTGAGGGTCGCGAGGAGCCACTTGAGGGAGTAGCCCATGCGGTCCTTCTCGGGGAGGGAGAAGGTGGCGCCGCCGGCGCTGCCGCGGGGGATGATGGTGACCTTGTGCAGGGGGTCCGAGTCGGGCAGGAGCGCCTGCAGGACGGCGTGCCCGGCTTCGTGGTAGGCGACGAGTTTGTTTTCGTCGGCCTCGCGGGTGCGGGACTTGTTGGCGCGCCCGAACTTAACTTTGTCGCGGGCCTCTTCGAGGTCCTCGTGCTCGATGAAGTCCTTGTTCAACATTGTCGCGCTGATGGCGGCTTCGTTGATGATGGCGGCGAGGTCGGCGCCGGAGAACATGGGGGTGCCTCGGGCGACCTTTTCCATGTCGACGTCGGGGCCGAGCTTCACCTTCTTGGCGTGGACCTTGAGGATGTCCAGGCGGCCCTTGACGTCGGGCAGGGGGACGGCGATCTGGCGGTCGAAGCGGCCGGGGCGAACGAGGGCGGGGTCGAGGACGTCGCCGCGGTTGGTGGCGGCGATGACGATGACGCCGTCGCCGGAACCGAAGCCGTCCATCTCGACGAGGATGGCGTTGAGGGTCTGCTCGCGTTCGTCGTGCCCGCCCTGGGAGTATCCGCCGCCGCGGCGTCGGCCGACGGCGTCGATCTCATCGAGGAAGATGATGCACGGGGCGTTGTCCTTGGCCTGCTTGAAGAGGTCGCGGACGCGGGAGGCGCCGACGCCGACGAACATCTCGACGAAGTCGGAGCCTGAGATGGAGAAGAAGGGGACGTCTGCTTCGCCGGCGATGGCCTTGGCGAGGAGGGTTTTGCCGCAGCCGGGCTCGCCCATGAGGAGGACGCCGCGGGGGATGCGGCCGCCCAGGCGTGTGAACTTCTTGGGGTTCTTGAGGAACTCGATGATCTCGGTGACTTCGGTCTTGGCCTCGTCGATGCCGGCGACGTCCTTGAAGGTGATGCCGGTCATCTCCTTGGTGAGCGTCTTGTGGCGTGACTTGCCGAAGGAGCCGAGCATGCCCCCGCCGCCGCCGGCGGCGCGCATGCTGCGGGAGATCATGAACCAGAGCACGACGATGATGAGGACGAAGGGGCCGAAGAAGAACAGGATGTTCATCCAGGCGCTGGTGGGCTTGTTGGTGACGCGGCCGTCGGTGAGCTCGTTGAGCTGGGCGGCGTAGTACTCGCGCGAGGCCTGGTTGACCGGGACGCGGACGGTCATGGTCGACTCGGAGACGTCGTCCTGCTTGAGCGTGGCGGTGATCGCGGTGTCCGAGAGCTTGACGGACTCGGGGACGATCTGCTTCTCGTTCCAGTAGTTCTCGAACTCGTTGTAGGTGATCTGCTTGCCGGCGCCGACGCTCGAGAGCATCATCACGAGCAGGATCGCGAGGGTGATGATGATCATGAACCCGAAGAAGCTGCGCGGGGGGCCGCCGGGGCCGGGGCGACCCTCGCCCTCGGGGCCCTTGCGGCCGGGGCCGGTGGGGCGCTGGCCTTCGGGGTCGCCCGCGGGGCCGTCCTCATGGCGGAGGGTGGTGCCCGGGGCGTCGTGTTGTGTGTGTTGCGTGGTGTTCAAACCCGGTGCCTTCCTTGCGCTCGCATCGACCGGATGGGCCCGTTGGCTGGGCGGATCACCCCGTCTCGGGGGCGAACCCCGGTTCTCGGGCGTCCTGTTCCCGGTACGCCCCGATCGAACGCTAGGTTCTCCGGGTCGGCGGCGCGACGGGGGCGGCGATGCCCCCAGTTTCGGGCCGGGAACGCGGGTTGTTTACCAGTCCGAGCGCAGCTCGGCGACGATGGCGCGGGCGAGCTCGCCGACGGCTTCGCGGCGACCGACGTCGATCCGCTCGCCCGTCAGCCGATCCGGGACGTACGCGCCGGCGGCGGTGAAGCGTCGCCGCTCAACGAGGACCGTCCCGGCGCGGTTGTCCCGCCAGGTGAAGTCCACGGTGATCTCGTAGGTCTGCTCCTGCGGGAGCCCGGTGCCGCGTGTGCGCGAGAGTGTGCGTAGCCCGACGTCGGTGATCTCGGCGACAAGTTCGGTGTCCGCGACGGTGTCCGAGGCGACGCGCCAGGGGGTGTCCTGCTGGATGCGCTTGACGACGGCTTCGGTGAGCTCGGCCTCGACGCCGGTCTCGAAGGTCGAGTTCGCGAAGATCGGGACCGAGACGGTCCGGACGGTCTCGTCGTGCGTGGTGGCGAACGAGTAGCCCTGGGACGGGTCCGCGGCGCAGGCACCGAGGACGCCGGCGAGCGCGAGCCCGGCTGCGAGCGGGAGGGCGAGCTTCACGAATCGCCCCCGTCGGCCTGGGCCATCCAGCCGCGCTCCTGCATCATGCGGACGGCTTCGCGGGCCGCTGCGGACTCGGGGTGGCGGCGGATGAGGCGGCGGAGGGTGAGGCGGGCCGAGGGGTCGTCGTTCTGACCGAAGTACCACGACGCAGCTTCGAGCATCTGCTGGGCGGCGGACTCGTCGATCCAGGTCTCGAGCCCCTCGGTGAACCCGGAGCGGGCGGCGGCGGTCGGGTAGTTGGCGGCGTAGTCGTCGAGGAGCAGGCGCGCCTCGATCAGCGTGGCGCCGTCGTACTGCGGGCCCTTGAACTGCGCGACGTTGCAATCGATCTGGCGGAGCAGGGCGGCTTCGCGGTGCTCCGAGCGGGGGTAGTTCGCGAGGAAGATCGCGTACATGTCGCCGGCGAGGTCGAGCTGGCGGCGGTCGTAGAAGTGATCGGCGAGGGTGATCGCGGCTTCTTCGGCGAGGCGCGAGCCGGGCATGCGCTCTTGGACGCGGATGAGCAGCTCTTCGCCGAGCCCTCGGGCGGGCTCGATGCGCATGCCGAAGAGGCGGCGGCGGAGCCCGTCGAGGTACATCCGCCCGATCTCGAACTCCCGCTCGATGGCGACCGGGAAGGCGTCCGAGTCCGGGAAGTCACGGATCACGACCTCGTAGTCGAACAGGGACTTGTACTCGCGGTCCATCGCGAACCAGGCGTCGGCACGGAGGAGGAACGCCTCGCCCAGGTTCGGGTTGCTGGTGCGTTCGTTCGCCTTGATCCAGTCGTTGAGGAGGCTCTTGGCCTTCTCGGGCTCGCCCTGGGCGAGCAGGACGCGGACGTCGGCGATGAACGCCTCGTCGGTGCCCGGGGCCGGGGCGTTGGTGGAGACCCAGGCCTGGCCCGCGTCGTCGTCGGAGAGGACGAACTCCTGTGACTGGGCGAGTGCGGGCGCCGCGAGGGAGCCCGCTGTGATCGCGGCGCACCATACCGTTCGTGTCTGACGTCTGACCATTGGCGCAGAATAGCACCCGGGTGCGGGCCTCGCCGACGCGGTCAGGGGGGTGTGGGCGCGTTGGGGCCCGCCCGGAGCAGGCGGATGGTGGCCCGCTGGCCCGAGCGGTCTTCGCCCGGGCGCCCGGGGAGGAGGACGGGGGCGCTCTCGAGTTTGGACACCGCGGCGGGGATCGGGCCGAGATCGCCCGCGACGACGAGCCACACGGCGCCGGCGAGCGAGGACGCATCGGGCTCACCGGCCTGTGCGCGGCCCATGAGCGATGCGAGGGGGAGGTCGCCCGTGCGGATGAAGACGACGGGGTCGTCGCCGACGAGTGCTTCGGCGTCGCGGGCGAAGGCCTTGAGGGTCTCGCCGTCGCCGGTCCGGGCGGCTCGGGAGAAGAACGCCTCGCGCCCCCCCACGCACGCCGCGACGAGCAGGGCGGCGAGGGCGACCCACGCCGGCGCGGCGCGCATGCGTGTGCCCTCACGCCCGGCGATGATCCGCGCTAGGGCGTAGACCGCGAGGATGCCCGCGGCGGGGTAGGCGGGCATGAGGTAGCTGCCCGAGCGGCCCGCGGTGAGCACGTTGACCACCAGCACCATGACGACCCAGAGCGAGGCCGGCCCGGTGGGGTGACCCAGCCACGCGCGCGATGGCTTGGTGATCACCGCAAGGATCGTGAGCACGCCCCACGGGGCGAACCGGGAAAAGAGGAGCCCGGGGACGCCGCGATGGAGGGCGTACCAGATCTTGGCGAGCGCGCCCGACTCGCCCGAGCCGGGGACGCGCGAGCCGAGCTCTTGGCCGAGCAGGACGCCCTCGACGTGCGCCGGGTCGGCGCGCCACGCGGCGAGCAGCCACCCGCCGGGCATCGCGAGCATGAGCGGGACACCCCACCACCACCCGACGCGGGCCGTTCGGCTGGCGCGGGCGCGCCAGTGCGCGCGCTCTGGGTGGTCCGCGATGAGCAGGCCCGCGAGCAGGGCGTAGGCCGGGATGAGTAGGGCCATCGGGCCCTTGGTCAGCGCGGCGAGCCCGGCGGCGGTCCACATGACCACCGCTGTTGTGCGCGGGCGTTTGGGAGTCGGGCCCGTGACGAGCACCGTTGCGCTCGCCCAGCCGATGGTGAGCCAGAGCGTGAAGAGCATGTCCGGGCGCATGAAGTAGACGTGCTTGATCGATGACGGGCAGGCGATCCAGACCGCGCCCGCGGCGAGCGCGCACGCCGGCGCGTGGCGGGCGAGGGCGGCGTCGCCCGCGTCGGACCCGTGGTCACCGAGGCGTCGGAAGAGGACCAGCCCCCCCACCGCCGCGGCGACGACGGTGCCCACGCCCGCGAGCACCGAGGGCAGCTTGAGCGCGGGCTCGGCGTGCCACCCCGCCAGCACAGGCACGGCCCCGATCCAGTTGACCAGCGGGGGCTTGCGGGTCAGCTCGCCCGAGCCGTCGCGGGGGAGGGCCCAGTTGCCGTTGACCGCGGCGTCGAGCGTGAAGGCGATCGTCTTGGATTGGTCTTGGTTCTGGTTGAGATCCGAGGGAGCCAGGATGCGCGTGCCGAGCACGAGGGCGACGACGGCGAGGCAAAGCGCCGCGAGGAGACGCCAGCCGGGCCCCGGATCGTCCCTGGGTGTGGCATTCTGTTGCACGCGGCGAAGGTAGCAGGGATGTGACGCGGGCACGCCGGGCGAGGGCGGGGAAGTCATCCTGATGAGGATCGCGGCCCGGGCGTTCCTCGTGATGGCGGAATCGGTGGGCGCGCCGTTTGGCGCGCCCACCGGGTCGTCAGTCGGCCTGGGCCGTGAGCTCGGGGGCGCCGGCGACGGCGTCGTAGGTCCGCTTCACGTTCAGGCGGTGGAACCCGCGGAGCACCGGGGTGATGCCCGAGAGCGGGGAGGCGGGGTCGGGCTCGAAGGCGCTGTCGAGCGGGAAGCCGTCGAGGACCTGCGCGAGCGTCTGCCCGTTGCCGACGCGCTCGCGGACGCTGGCGAGGAGGTGCCCGAGGTAGGCGATGTTGGAGGCGAGGTGTGCGGGGCCCTCCGAGACGACGCCGTGCCCGGGGACGATGGTGCGGACGTCGAGCGCGGTGTTGAGCGCGGTCAGGGTGTCGAGGTATTCGGCGGCGCCGATCTCGAACATCGGGGGGACGGCGCCGGAGATGATGAGGTTGCCGGTCCAGAGGGCGCCGGTGTCGGGCTCGTAGACGACGGTGTCGCCGGCGGTGTTGCCGTGGCCGAAGTGGCGGACCTCGACGAGCTTGTTGCCCAGGTCGATGGTGAGAGTGTCCTCGAAGGTGACGTCGGGAAGGCGGACGTCGACGTTGTCGAACGCGTCGGGCGAGGACCCGCTCGCGGCGACCATCAGGCGGCGTTCGAGGTCGAGGTACCCCGGGTGGGCGATGTGCTCGGCGGTGGCGCGGTGGGCGATGATCTGGGTGGTCTCGGGGAAGGCGGTGTTCCCGAAGACGTGGTCGCCGTGGTAGTTGGTGTGGACGAGGTAGAGGATGGGCTTGTCGGTGACGGCGCGGACGGCGTCGATGATCTGGCCCGCCATCGCGGGGTTGATGTGGGCGTCGATGACGAGGACGCCGCGGTCGCCGACGATGAAGCCGGCGTTGTCGGCCGGCGGGCGTGAGGACTGGAGGGCGTAGACGCCCTCGCCGAGTTCCTGCGTGTGCAGGGTGACGCCGGTGGGGTCGATGGGCGGGAGCAGGACGCCCGAGGGGGCGTCGGCGAAGGGGTTGTGCAGGACGCCGCGGCGGGGGGTGTCGCCGGCGAGGGCGGAGCCCGCGGCGAAGGCCAGGGCGGCGGCGGCGAGGACGGCGGTGGTCGTGCGTGTCATGGGGATCTCCTTGGATGTATATGCAACTATCTGGGTCGATCGAAGCCCGCGCGGGACACCCCCGCGGGTAGGGTTCACTGCGGCTGGTTCATGAGCTTCTCGGCGGTGCGGACGAGCTTGTCGGCGAAGGCGTCGCCGACGAGGGTGCGGACGTGTTCCTGGGCCTCAGCCCACGCCGGCGCTGACCGGTCGATCATGGCCCTGCCCGAGCGCGTGAGCGTGAGGGGCTGGGTGCGGGCGTCGGCGCCCTCGTCGGCGGTGACCCACCCGCTATCGATGAGGCGGTCGAGCGAGCGGGAGACGGTGGACTTGTCCATGCGGAGCATCTGGGCGATCTCGGTCGCGGTGCCGCCGCCGAGGCGGGCGAGCACGACGAGCACGCCCATCTGCGTGACGCGGATGCCCAGCGGGCGGAGCGCGTCGTCGTAGATGGCGCTGATGGTGCGGTCGACGAGGCGGGCGGAGGTGCCCAGGCAGTCGAAGGGGCCGCAGGCGGGGTGTGGGGGCTGGGGTGTCATGGGGGTTCGTATTGAGTGTATATGCAACTAACGGGCCCGTCAACCTCGGTATTCATGCCCGGGCGAAAATTCTCGGGATTGCGGGCCCGGTGGGCCCGGCCGGCCTTGGGTGGGCGTCAGTCCCCGATTTCCTGTTCGAGGAAGTCGACGACCTGGGCGTAGTAGTGCAGGCGGTTTTCGAGCTTGGCGAAGCCGTGGCCCTCGTCGTGGAAGTAGACCTGGCGGGGCTGCACGCCGGCGCGCTGGAGGCCCTCGGCGAGCTGGATCGCTTCGTCGATGGGCACGCGGGGGTCGTTGAGGCCGTGGGCGATGAGGAAGGGGATGCGGTACTCATCCAGGTGCGCCAGGGGGGAGACGGAGTTGAGGAAGTCGGGGTCGGTGAGCGGGCCGTACTCGGCTTCGCGGAGCTTGCGGCGGTAGTCGCCGGTGCGTTCGAGGAAAGTCTTGAAGTTGACGATGCCGACGGTGTTGACGGCGGCGCCGAAGAGGTTGGGCTCGGCTCGTTCGTCGGCCTGGCGGGTGTCTTCGATGGGGACGGCGGCGGCCATGAACCCGCCGTAGGACCCGCCCATCGCGGCGATTTTGCCGTGCTCGGCGTAGCCGTTGTCGACGAGGAAGCGCGCGGCGGCGACGCCGTCCTTGACCGAGTCCCAGCGGTTTTTGTAGTTGTCGAGCTGGTGGAAGGCGCGGCCGTAGCCGGTCGAGCCGCGGACGTTGGGGCGGAGGATGCCGAAGCCGGCGTCGACGAAGTACTGGCGGGTGGCGCTGAAGGTCGGGCGGTGCTGGCCCTCGGGACCGCCGTGGTACCAGACGATGAACGGGATGGGCTCGTCGGCGGCGCGGCCCTCGGGGAGGTAGAGGAAGGCGGGGATCTCGAGGCCGTCGAAGGTGGTGTACTTGATGAGCGAGGGCTCGATGAAGCCATCGAGGTTGAGCCCCTGGTCGTCGACGGCGGTGATGGCGACCGGCTTCACGTGCGTTTTTGACAGGTCGAGCGTGTAGGAGATGTTCGGCTGCTGCGCGCTTGAGACGCGGTAGACGAGCGTGGTGCCTTCGAGGTCGCCAACGGTCACGACGCCCTCGGGCAGGTCTGGCAGTTCGATCTTCCTCATCGCTGGGAGGGAGTAGGCGTGGACGCGACCATACCCGTCCTCGTTGGTGCCAATCGCGAGCAGCCTGCGGTCGTGGTTCATCACGGCACCCGAGACATCCCAGCGGCCCAGGCCCGGGACGGGGCGCGGGGCGCGCCTGGTGCGGATGTCGCGGACGATCGCCTGGCGGATGCCGTCGTCGAAGTCGGAGACCATGACGAGGGACTGCTCGCCGGGGAGGTAGCCGACGGCGCTGTTGTAGTAGGCGTCGCCCGACTCGTCGCGGAAGGAGAGGTCGAGAAGCTCGCCGGTGGCGAGGTCGAGTTCGTAGACCTCGGCGCTCGAAGCGGAGACATAGCGCCCGACGATGGCGCGCGAGCCGTCGTCGGTCACATCGAAGGCGTACCAGTAGCCGGGCTCCGCGAGGATCTTGCGCGCTGCGCCGGTGGTCAGGTCGTGCAGGTAGAGGTGAAAGTCCGTCGAGCTCTCGTCGTTGGCATGGTAGATGAAGCCCGAGCCGTCGCGGAGCCAGGCGTCGTGGTCGTAGACGACCTTGGGGTCCGAGTGGAGCGTCGTGATCTCGCGGGTGATTGGGTCGAGGAGGAAGAGGTCGTCCTGCTCGGAGCCGCCGATGGAGGCGTCGATGACGAGCTTGGAACCGTCGGGCGAGACGGTGAAGCCGGAGATGCCGTCCTCGAACTGTGTCAGTTGGGTGCCCTGGGAGTGCGGGGACTCGCCGGCGTCGCGTCGGTAGAGCTGGTAGACGCCGTCGGGCCAGTCGCGCATGTAGAGGGAGCCGTCGGGGGCGACGTCGGGGGTGCCGGGGGTGCGGACCTTGAGGTAGGTCGCGATGTCGGGGTCGCTCGCGAGGGCGGGAGATGCGTTCATGGCAAGAGCGATGGAACCAAGGGCAGCGAATCGGCGGGTGTTCATGGCGGGCTCCTGCTGGTCGGTCTCCGGTATACCGCGGCTGCGCGTGTTCCGCTGCGTGCAACGCCCGGCGGGCAAATGGGCTAGAACCAGGCATGATGACACGGGACGGGATGATCGAAGCCCTGCGGGCTGCGTGCGAGGGATGCCCGGACGCCCTGGCGGCGTTTCTGGGCGGGTCGGATGCGAGCGGGCGCGTCGATGCGTGGTCGGATGTGGACTTGGTGGTGATCGCCGAGGACGGGCGGGGCGAAGCGACGCTGCGGATGGTGCGTGAGACGGTCAAGCGGATGGGCCCGCTTGCGCTCGACTTCCGCCTGCCCGAGCCGACGTGGCACGGGATGCGTCAGGCGTTCTTGCGCTCGGCGAGCTCGCCCGAGTGGTTGATGGTGGACGTGTGCGTCGCGGAGCGGTCGAGCCCGCCCACGCTGACGGAGCGCGAGCGGCACGGCGAGCCGGTGGTCTGGTTCGACCCGGAGGGGTTGATCCGGGTGACGACGATGGATGCGGACGAACACGCGGTGAAGGTTGGCGCGGCGTGCGAGACAGCGCGGCACAAAATCGCGCTCGCCGGGCCGTTGGTGCGCAAGGCGCTGGCACGCGGGCACGTTGGCGAGGCGGCGGACGAGTATCAGCGGCTGGTGCTTGCGCCGCTCGTCACGCTCGTGCGTGCCCAGCACTGCCCGGAGCGGTTTGACTTTGGGCTGCGGTACTTGGACCGGGACGTGCCGGGGGACGTGCGCGGTCGGTTGGAACGGCTTGCGATGCCCGGCGGCGCCGAGGCGCTCGGGGAGTCGTGCGCTGAGTGCGAAGTGTGGGCGCGCGAGATCGGCGGGGCGCGGGGGAGAGAGCCCGGAGCGTGAGCGACGGGATTGTGATCACCCCTGGGGGGGCGCGAATCTGCCCTTCGCTCACGCTCGGGGCTCCTTTGGCGCGGGACGTACGATGCCCGCATGGAGCTGACGCCGCTGCGGTATCTGGTTGCGATCGCCGAGGCGGGGCACATGACGCGGGCGGCGGAGGCGCTGGGGGTGTCGCAGCCGGCGTTGTCCGCCGCGGTGCGCAAGATCGAGGATGAGTTGGGTGTGCCGGTGTTTGACCGGACGGGGCGGGGCGTGGAGCTGACCGAGGCGGGGCGGGTGTTCGTCGGGCACGCGCAGGGGGCGCTGCGGGACGTGGAGGCCGGGCGTCGTGCGGTGCGGGCGCTGGCGGGGCTGGAGACGGGGACGATC
>BQJQ01000078.1 GCA_021604785.1 Phycisphaeraceae bacterium | reverse complement strand
GAGCGGTTCTCCGCGGCGATCGCGGCGGCCTTCCCCGAAGCCGCGGATGCGGACCCGCTCGTCTCGCCGTCGCGGCAGGCGAAGCTGGGGGATTTCCAGTCGAACGCGGCGATGCCGCTGGCGAAGCGTGTCGGGGCCAAGCCGCGGGAGATCGCGGCGAAGATCGTCGAGCATCTGGACGTCGCGGACATCGCGATGCCGGTGACCGAGGCGTCGATCGCCGGGCCCGGGTTCGTCAACGTCTCGCTGCGTCCCGACGCGCTGGCGGCGTTCGTCGATCGGCTCGACACGCCCGAGCTGGGCATCGCCCGCCCGGTGGACCCGGACACCGTCGTCGTGGACCTGTGCGGCGTGAACCTGGCGAAGCAGATGCACGTCGGGCACCTGCGCTCGACGGTGATCGGGGACGCGGTCGCGCGGCTCTTCGAGCGCCTCGGGTACAAAGTCATCCGCCAGAGCCACGTGGGCGACTGGGGGCTGCCGATCGCGATGGTGGTGCAGAAGCTCATCGAGATCGAGGAGGCGGGCGTCGACCTGGCCTCGATCACGCTCGACGACCTGAACAAAATCTACAAGGCGGCGCAGGCGACGTGCAAGGACGAGCGGGTGGCGCTGGCGAGCGTGCTCAAGTACGGCGGGCACCCCAAGGCCGAAGCGGAGCTTGAGGGGCGGATCGAGCACGCGAACGAGGCCGCCGAGCGCGCGCGAACGCGGCTTGTCGCGCTGCAGTCGGGCGACGAGCCGACGGTGGCGGCGTGGGAACGGATCTACGACATCACGATGGGCGCGTGCCTGGCGACGTGCGCGCGGCTGCACGCGACGGTGACCGCCGACCACAGCGCGGGCGAGAGCACCTACCGCACGGAGCTGCCCGAGATCGTGAAGGACCTGGAAACACGGGGAATTGCCGAGGAATCGGACGGGGCGCTCGTGGTGCGGGTGGAGGGGATCGCCGAGCCGTGCCTGATCCGCAAGAAAGACGGCGGGTTCTTGTACGCGACGACGGACCTCGCCGGAATCCGACGGCGGGTGCAGGAGTTCAAGGCGGACCGGGTGGTGTACGTCGTCGATGCGCGCCAGAGTCTGCATTTCCGGCTCGCGTTCGGCGCGGCGCACCGGGCGGGGTACGACGTGCACGACGATCGCACGGCGCCGCTGGAGCACGCGGCGTTCGGGATGGTGCTCGGCGAGGACGGGCGCCCGCTCAAGACGCGCTCGGGCGAGAACATCAAGCTCGACGACCTGCTCGAAGAGGCGGTGTCTCGTGCGGCGGCGACGGTCGCCGAGAAGAACCCGGGGCTGCCCGCCGACGAGCGGGCGCGGATCGCCGAGGCCGTCGGGATCGCGGCGATCAAGTACGCGGACCTCTCGACCGAGCGCATCAAGGACTACGTGTTCGAGTTCGACCGGATGCTCGCGTTCGAGGGCGACACGGGCCCGTACCTGCTCAACGCGGTGGTGCGGATCACGAGCATCTTCCGCAAGGCGGCTGAGCAGGGCGTGACGCTCGACGAGCGAGCGCCGCTGGTCCTGAACGAGCCCGATGAGCGAACGCTCGCGTTAACGCTGCTCAAGTACCCGATGGTGGTGCGGGCGGCGGGCGAGGCGTTCGAGCCGCACCGTGTGTGCAACTACGTGTACGACCTGGCGAGCGCCTTTTCCGGGTTCTACGAGCGGTGCCCCGTGCTCCACGGCGACGACGACGCGGTCCGCGCATCGCGCCTGCGGCTGTGCTCGCTGACGCGGCGCGTGCTGGTGGACGGGCTCGAGACGCTGGGGATCCCGACGGTTGAGCGGATGTGAGCCGGCTCGGTTCTGCCTGAAGGCCATTCTGGGTGCCACGGTTTGGCTCGCAAGCCGTGCGGGATCGTTCCGGAGCACGGCGTGATCGAATCTCGGAGGGCTGGATGCCCCACGCCCCTGATGCATGAGGCGGGCGCAAAAAAGAACCGGGCGGCCCCGAAGAGCCGCCCGGCGTTTTGTACTTCAGATGATCACCCGGCGAGCCGGGCGGATCGATTTAGAAGAGGATCGACATCTGCAGGCGGACCGAGAGCTCGCCGTTGGTGCCGAGCAGGAGGCCCGTGTCGCCCTGGTTGGTGGAGGTGCCACCGATGCCGGCGAGCGAGTCGTCGAGGGCGTAGATCACGTCGCCGGTGAACTTGACGGCGTGAGACTCGGGAACGAAGTAGTAGTTGGTGCCGACGGTGAGGAAGTGGAACTCCTCGTCGCCGGTGCCGGTGAAGTCTTCGTCCATCGCGAGGAAGTCCCAGCGACCGAAGGCTTCCCACTGGTCGGTCAGGAAGACGCCGCCCTGCACGTAGACGCCGTGCTGGGTGACATCGATGCCGCCGGTGACGTCAACGGTGTGGCCGACGTAGCCCGCGGCGACGTTCCAGCCGTCACCCTCGAGCTGGGCGTCGATGGTCCACATCCAGTAGTCGACGTCCGAGGTCTTGCCCATGACGCCGCCGACCTGGCCGGTGTCGCCACCGGTCTCGTAGTGGAAGCCGCCGCCGACCTTGAGGGCGGTGTCGGAGCCACGGAAGGAGGTGAAGTCGTCGAACTGCTCCCACGCACCGGAGAACTTGACGTCCGCACGGCCCGTGATGGCGAAGTCAGCGTCCGAACCCGAGAACGGCGTGCCGGCGGTAGCGCCCCACGCGGTGATGGGCGTGCGGATGCCGTCGGTCAGAGCACCGTGGACGGCGAAGGAGTCGGAGAGGTACCCGACCATGATGCCTTCGGACCACGACGGGTTGAAGAACTCGTTGACGGGCCCACGGGAAACAGCGAGCTGCTTGCCGTTGTGGATGTTCTCCTCGTTGAGGATCGGCACCTGGAACTGGCCCCAGCGGACGTAGAAGCCTTCGCCCTCGCCCTCGAACTCGTACTGGCCCCACGCATCGCGGAGGATGCTCAGGCTCTCGTCGCGATCGGCCTGCCCCAACTCGAAGGAGATGTTGTAGGTGATCTGCGGGTTGACGACGTTGCCGTTGAACGACAGCGTCGCGTACTGCTGCTCGAAGCCGTTGGTGAACCCCTCGCCGAGGGCGGCAGAGTCGTCCTCGTCGGTGAAGTTCATGATGTAGCGGGTCGCCAGGTGACCGTTGACGTTCAGGCGGTTGTTGCCCGAAGCGTCGCCGATATGGAAGGCGCCGTCGTACCCCGACCCGCCGCCCTGGAGGAGGCTGGCGTGACGGGAAGCATCAGCCTTGAGCTCGGCCGCGTAAGCGCGATCGATATCAAGGTCAGCGTTCTGGGCCATCGCGGTGGTGCTCAGGCTCAGGGCCGCTCCGGTCATCGAAAGAATCTTGAGTGTCCGACTCATCTTGAGATACCCCTTGTCCCTTTTATCTTTTCTGGGACGGTCCCTGAAAAGTCTCCGAGACGCGCGTCAATCCTTGATCGCGTCTCTAGCGCCCCGGAGTACTCCCAGGGCTCCTGAGCCGGCCTACGCGGTCGGCCCTTGAACCTTGATTTTTCGGGGCACACACGGAAGGTGCGTGTCCCGGGCTCGGCTCCGCCTCGCCCTCGACCCACAGCGGGCCGGAAGAAGTCTGACAACGGGGCTTACCCCGGTGTCCCGCATACATCGGCTTGGCACGTCCGATTACGCCAAACCTTGCACCAACGTTGCACCCGGAAGGGACTGGGTCAGCCCGATCATTCTCGGACGGGCCCGATCCCGGATGCTCAGGGGCGGATGATACCCCCGTGACTTAGCGAGTGCCAACTCGCTGGATGCCTCTGTTCGGGTCGGTGCCTTTGGCAGCGCCAAAATCCGCACAAATCTCCCAGATCCTCCGCCGCTCCCTTGCCCTGTATCAAAGGAACGGGGTAGTCTTTGCCGTCGCGTGGGCTCCGCTGGGGCCCCACCCCCCCGGTTCAGGTTCCTCGGACCCTCGTGAGCCCGCCCATGTCGACCGGACGCCTGATCCTCGTTGTTGACGATGAGCCCGATCTCACCGAACTTCTTACGTACAACCTCAAGCGGGCCGGGTACAACGTGCTCGTCGCGGCGAACGGGGTGGACGCCCTGCGCCTCGCCGAGGAGCACAGCCCGGACCTGGTCCTGCTCGACATCATGATGCCCGAGCTCGACGGCCGCGAGGTTGCCCGCCGGCTCCGCCGGTCCGCGGGCAACGCGGACGTCCCGATTGTCATGCTCACCGCCCGGGGCGAAGAGGCCGACGAGCTGACCGGGCTGGCGTTGGGTGCCGACGACTACGTCATCAAGCCGTTCTCGATGCAGGTGCTGCTGGCGCGGCTCGAAGCGGTGCTCCGCCGGACCAACGCCGCGCGGGCGGGCGAGGACGACGAGCAGCTCGAGTACGGCCCGATCCACGTGGACACGGGCGTGCACGTCGCGTCGCTCGAGGGCGTGCCGCTGCAGCTGACGGTGACGGAGTTCAAACTCCTGAGCGCGCTGATCGCCGCCGAGGGCAAGGTGCTCTCGCGCCCGGCGCTGATCTCGCGGGCGATGGGCCCGGGCGTGACGGTGACCGAGCGGACGATCGACGTGCACGTGACGGCAATCCGCAAGAAGCTTGGCGCGCACGCCGCGATCATCCGAACGGTGCGGGGCGTGGGCTACCGCGTCGAGCTTGCGCAGCAATGCACCACGTGACAGCACGCGCACCGGCGCCGCGGGCGGGCACCGATGAGCGCGCCTGAGGGATCCAGACGAACGCACACGGGGATGGTCAGCGCCGGGCTGCTCGGCGCGGGGCTCGTTGCCGCGATCGTGCTGATGGCGCTGGGGCCCGGGTCGTGGTACGGGCCGGTCTTCGTCATGGGGATCGCGGCGCTTCTGGTCTGGTGGTTTTCGTCGGCGTCGGACCGGGGGCGCGAGCGGGAGCTGCGCGAGCTGGGCGAGCAGATCGACCGGATTGCGCCCGACGAGGGCGCTCCGGCACGCGACGCGTCGCCCACGCTGACCAGCGTTTTGCGCCGGCTGGGTGATCTCGAACGGCGGACGACGGCGGGGCTTGGGTCGCGTGACGCGGCGCTGCGAGACCTGCGCGGGCTGATCGACGCGGTGGACGTGCCGGTGATCGGGGCCGACGCGGGCGGGGTGGTTGAGTCGGTGAATCGGGCGGGCGCGGAGATGCTCGGGCGCGAGCGAGGGGACATTGTCGGGCGGCTGCTCGAGGACCTGCTCGTCCAGCCCGAGCTCGCGGCGCTCGTCGCGCGCGCACGCGGCGGGGCCCGGGCACGCGGGCGGGTGCGGTCCGTGACCGACGAGGGCGTGCGGTATTACGACGTCACGGTCGAGCCGGTGGCCCGCGCGGGCGAAGGAGGAGCGATGGCGCCCGCCGGCGTGGTGCTGACGCTGCTCGACGTGACGCAGCTCGCCGCGGCGGTGCAGCTCAAAACGGACTTCGCAGCCAACGCGAGCCACGAATTGCGCACGCCGATCGCGGCGATCAAGGGCGCCGCGGACACGATGCAAGCCGCCCAGGACGACCCGGTGATGACCGCGCGGCTGCGCACGATGATCGTGCAGCACGTCGGGCGGCTGGAAGAGTTGGTGGACGATCTGCTCGACCTGTCGCGCCTCGAAGCGGCGGAGGGCCGGCCCGAGGCCGAGCCGGTCGCGATGTCCGAACTCGCGGGGCGGCTGGACGGGCTGTTCACCGGCGCGTGCGCGGAGCGCCGGGTGCGCCTTACGTACGACCTGGACCCGGCGCTTGAGCGGATGGTGATCGACGCGACGCTGCTCGAGCTGATCCTGCGGAACCTGGTGGACAACGCCCTGAAGTTCGCGCGCGAGGGGACGGAGGTGCGGCTGATCGGGCGCGCGTCGGACGTCGAGCGGGCGCACGACGCGGCGGACGCCGGCGCCCCCGCGGAGGACGCGCCCGAGCTGGGCGCCCGGTTCCGGGTGGTCGACGAGGGGCAGGGCATCCCGCTGGCCGACCAGCAGCGGATTTTCGAGCGGTTCTACCAGGTCGATACCTCCCGCGACGGCGGGGCCCGGCGCCGGGGCACTGGGCTTGGGCTCGCGATCGTCAAACACGCCCTGCGGCGGCTGGGCGGGCGGATCAGCGTCGAGAGCGTCTGGCAGCAGGGCACGACGATGACCTTTGAGATCCCCCGGTGCGTCCGAATGGGCGACCCCGAATCGGGGGGCTAGTTCCCCGAAAACTCGATTCGGATTTCGCGGGCGCGCTCATATGATTCCGGAGGCACCCGGTGCGGGGAGCGAGGGGCGCGCGCGTCGGGCGGCCCGGGTAACCCGCGGAGAGACAACGCTTTGGAGATCACCGTCCACGTCCCCGAGGGGCACGACTCGATCGGGGTGCTCGGCTCGGCCGAGCGGAACCTCAAGATGCTCCGCGAGATGCTGGGCGTGCGGGTGTCGTCGCGCCACGGCGAGGTCCGGCTCGCGGGCGACCCGGCGGAGGTCACCATCGCCCGCAACGTGCTCGAACGGCTCCGCCGCGACGCGCAGCGATCGCGGGCGGTCTCGCGGCAGGACGTGCTCGGGATGATCGCTGAGGAGACCGATCGGTCGCGACCGCGCCCGGGCGGCGGGGACGCGACGGGGCTTCGGGTGTACGCCCAGGGGCGGCGCATCGAGCCCAAGAACGACACGCAGCGGGCGTACCTCGAGGCGATCCGCGAGCACGACCTGATCTTCGGCGTCGGGCCGGCGGGCACGGGCAAGACCTACCTCGCGGTGGCCAGCGCGGTGCACATGCTCAAGGAGCAGAGCATCGGCAAGCTGATCCTGTGCCGACCGGCGGTGGAGGCGGGCGAGCGGCTGGGGTTCCTGCCGGGGGATCTGGCCGAGAAGGTCAACCCGTACCTGCGGCCTCTCTTGGACGCGCTGCACGACATGATGGACTACGCCGACGTGCAGCGTTTCATCGCGGCGGACGTGATTGAGGTGGTGCCGCTCGCGTTCATGCGGGGACGGACGCTCAACGGGGCGGCGATCATTCTGGATGAGGCGCAGAACACGACGCGATCCCAGATGAAGATGTTCCTGACGCGGATGGGGCACGGGTCCAAGGTGATCGTGACGGGGGACACGACGCAGATCGACCTGCCCGACCCGGCCGATTCGGGGCTGATCGACGCGGTGCGGAGATTGCGGCGAGTGGAAGGCGTCGCGTCGGTCGGTTTTACCGGACGCGACGTGGTCCGGCACAAGATGGTCCAGCGGATCGTCGATGCCTACGCGGACACGGACCGCCCCGACGGGGCGCGGGCGGACGCCCGGCGGGCGCTCGAAATGGCGATGGACCCTGACACCCACGCGGGCGACGACGCCGGCGGCACCGAGCACTGATGGCAAGCGAACAGACCAAAGCCGGGTCTAAGCCCAAAGCCGCCAAGAACAAGCGGGCGGTGGTGCTGGTGCGCCAACGGACGCTGCGCCAGAAAGCTCGGGACCTGATCGAGCACCCGACGGTGGGCTGGGGCGTGATCACCGGGCTGATCTTCGCGCTGATCGTGACGGGCGTCGCGATCTGGGCGCGCGAGCAGCCGTTGGTCGCGGTCGGGCAGGTGATGAGCCGGACGCGGACGGTGCGGGTGCCGTTCTCGACGACCGATGCGCAGGCGACGGAGCGCGAGCGCGAGGCGGCGCGGCAGCGTTCGCCGCGGATCTACGCGATCGACGAGGCGGCGTTGGACGACGTGGGCACGTCGCTGACGAACCTGCCCGCGTCGGTCGCCGGGGCGCCGACGCTGGCTGAGGTGGATGAGCGGATCCGGGAGCGGTTCGGGCTGACCGAAGAGGTGTTGGCGTCGCTCACGACGCTCGCTGAGAACGAGGTCGCGCTCGAGGCGTGGCGTTCGCGGGTGCACCGGCTGACGGAGATCCTCGAGCGTCGCCCGCTGATGGACGCGCCGACGTATCAGGCGGCGCTGCAGGAGGGCCTGAACCGGCGGATCGAGCTGCACAACGGGAGCGATCGGTCGATGGTGGTCCGCGAGGAGGCGGTCAACATCGACGACGCGGCGCAACTGGAGGTCGCGATCCGGCGGATCGCGTCGGTCGTCGGGTTCGAGGGCACGCTAGCGGAGGCCGTGACGAACCGGCTGGTGCGGTCGCCGCGGGCGACGTACGTGTTCGATGCCGAGGCGACCGAGCGTGCCCGCGAGCAGGCGGCGCTGGCGGTGAGCCCGGTGCGCCGGGAGTACGCCGTCGGGCAGACGATCTTCACCCGCGGTGACGTGCTCAATGAGTCGCAGCTCACGCTGTACCGGCGCGAACTCAAGGAGTTCCACGATACCGCCAGCACGATGCGCATTTGGACAACGCGCCTGGGCATCGGGGCGACGGTCATCGGGCTGACGGCGTTGTTGGGGTCGTACTTCGCGGCGCTGTGCCCGCGGATCTCTCGCCGGGCGGCGCGGATGTCCTGGATCGCGGCGCTGGTTGGCGTCGCGACGGCCGGGGCGGCGGCGCTGACGGTGCTCGATCCGCGGTTCGTGATGCTGATCGTGCCCGGAACGGTGGCGCTGGTCGCGGTGCTGATGCGGGTGGCGTACGACCGGACCACGGCGGGGGCGATCGCGGGCGTGTGCGCGGTGCTCATCTGCCTGGCGACCGAGCGACCCGTGGGCGTGCTGGCGGTCTGCCTGCTGGGCATGGCGATGGCGATCGGAACGCTCGCGGAGGTGCGCGACCGGCGCGAGATCATCCGCATGTCCGTGCTGACAGCGATCACGCTGGGGCTGGGCAGCGCGCTGGTCGGGCTGATCGACCGCCCGATGACGGACATCTCCGCGCAGGCCGTGCTGCGCCAGACGCTGGGCGAGGGCGCCCTGGGCACGCTGGGCGGGCTCGCCGTCGGCGGCATCACGATGTTCGCGCTGCCGTTCGTCGAGCGTGCGTTCGACATCACGACGGGGATGACGCTGATCGAGCTGCGCGACCCGAAGCAGCCGCTCTTGCGCGAGATGCAGCAGCGGGCGCCGGGGACGTACAACCACTCGCTGAACGTGGCATCGATTGCTGAATCGGCCGCCGAGTCGATCGGGGCGGACTCGCTGCTGACATACGTCGGGTGCCTGTACCACGACATCGGGAAGATCAACAAGCCCGAGTACTTCGTCGAGAACCAGCGCGGCGGCGAGAACCGGCACGACAAACTGAGCCCGGCGATGAGCCTGCTCGTGATCATCGGGCACGTGAAGGACGGCGTGGAGATGGCGCGCGAGCACGACCTGCCGCCTCCCATCGTGCACTTCATCGAGGCGCACCACGGGACGACGCTGGTCGAATATTTCTACCGGCGGGCGCGCGAGAAGGCGAAGCCCCAGTCGGACATCGCCGAGGCGAACCCCGCGCCCAAGGGCGATGCCAAGCCCGAGCGTGACGCCGACCGCCTGCCCGACGAGGTGGATTACCGGTACCCGGGCCCGCGCCCGCGGACCAAGGAGGTCGCGATCACGATGCTCTCCGACGCCGTCGAGAGCGCGACGCGGACGCTGCCCGAGCCGACGCCGGCGCGCATCGAGGCGCTGGTGCGCCAGATCGCGCAGGCGCGGCTGATGGACGGGCAGTTCGACGATTGCGACCTGACGCTGGCGGACGTGCGGACGATCTGCGACTCGATCTCGAAGACCGTCTCGAGCATCTACCACGGGCGGATCTCGTACTCGGGCGAGCAGACGAAGAAGCCCAAGCCGCCGGCAGCCGAGGTCGAGAAGAGCGCCTAGCGCCTGCTCAGCCGCTCGTCGGGATCGCCAGACCGAGATCCTCGATCGTGCGCGCGAAGCGGGCGTCGAGCTTCGCGTCGGCGCCGGGCAGGGTGTCGTCGAGCGAGGCGCCGACGCGGCCGTGGTGCATGAACCGGTGCCCCTTGCGGAGGGTGGCGCCGGAGCCGCCGAAGAAGGCGCTCTTGTCGGCTGAGCCTGATTTCTCGCGGACCTCGAGCGCCCGCATCGCGTCGAAGCTCGACGCGGCGATCGCCTTGGCGACGCGGTCGTCGTCGATCGGCTCGCCCAGGAACCCGAGCAGTGCGCGCAGGCCGGCGTCCGGGTCCTGGCGCAGCTCGTGGTAGCGGACGATGAGCTTCGGGTGCTCAAATCGGTCGGCCCACGAGCGGGCGTTGTCTTCCCACGTGCCGTAGCCGGCGTGGAGGTACCCGGGATCGCCGCCTTTGGTGATGAAGGCGCGGACGTAGTCGGCGTCGTTGAACTCGGTCGCGCCGGCGCCCGCCTTGCCCGCGACGCGTGAGCCGACGACGCGGTGGAAGTTCAGGCTCGAGAGCAGCACGTCGCGCGGGTGGCGGACCAAGCAGATCGCCCCGACAGTCGCGGGCGCGAACGGGTGCTTGGGCGACCACGGGAGGTGCGTCTTGATAAGGGTCTTGCCCGTGGCGGCGTAGGGGGTGGGCTTGCCGCCGCCGTGGTGCGGGATGTGGAGGTCCGGGATGGTGCGCGCGATGGCGGCGGTGTCGGTCGCGTCGCCGTGCGCGTAGGCGTGCAGCAGCGTGCGCACCCACGTGTTGCCCGAGCGCGGGTAGGACGCGAGCCAGACGATGCGGGGTTTCGCGGGAGGCGCTTCGGGCATCGGGCGATGGTACGCGCGGCGGCTACTTGTGCTTGCGGCGTTTGGGGTCGGCGTGGCCCGAGCGCGGGCCGTGGTGCCCGGTGCGGCGTTTGGAGGTCATCACCGAGAACATCATGGCGAAGAACCCGAGGAGGAGAATCCCCGCGACGATGAGGACCACGATGAGCAGGATGCCGTCCATCGCGCCAGCTTACCCGGTCGTGTGCCCGAGGGAAGCGTTGAATCCCGCGGTGCCGCCGGGGGCGATGGTGAACCACTTCCAGGCGGCGGTGCCGACGTGCATGCGGGCGATGACGTTGATCTGCCCGGTGTGGAAGGCGGAATGGTCGATCGCCCGGGCGATGGCGGCGTGGACGGCGTGGGGGACGCCGCGGATGGTGACGGCGCGGGTGAGGTCTTCGGGAGTGAGCCCGTCGAGAGCGGCGAAGAGTTTGTGCCACCCGGTGACCCAGCGGGTGAGGATCTCGGCCCGGGTGTCGCCGGTGGGCTCGGGGATGGCGAACTCGGCTTCGCGGTCGCGCCAGGGCTTCTCGCCGTCGGCGGTGAGGAAGTCGGTGAACCGCGAGTGGAGGTTGCCGGCGACGTGCTGGGCGATGACGGCGACCGAGTTCACGCCCTCGGCGGGCGCGCGGAAGAAGAGCTCGTCAGAGAGCTGCTCGAACGCGTGCTCGGCGAAGGCCTTCTGGCGCTCGAAGACGTGTCGCCATGCGGGGATGAGGTCGGCGGGGGGCGGGGTGGTGTATTTGGTGTTGGTCATGCCCGAACTCCGGCCTCGTAGTGCTCGACGAGCACGCTCTGCCACTGTTCCAGCGTCTCGACCTTCGTGAACGCTCGCTTGACGGTCTCGGGCTCGGGGTGGTGTGCGGCGAAGCGGACGCCGAACTTGCGCATCATCCGGCCGGTCAGCCCCTCGGCACGCTCGTGCTTCTCGGCCTGCGTGCGCCCGCGCATGCGGCGCTCGTTGTCGGCGAGCATCAGCGCGAAGTGCTCCTCGAGCACCGCACGCTGCTCGCTGATGGTCGGCGGGGCGGGCTCGCGACCGGCGAGGATCGTCCGCGCCTGGCGGAAGATCCACGGGTTGCCGATGCACCCGCGGGCGACCGAGACTGCGGCGACGCCCGTGTAGTCGATCATGCGGAAAATATCCGCCGCGGTCCACACGTCGCCAGAGCCGAGCACCGGGGCGTCCGGGCGGCGTTCGACGAGCTCGCGGATCGGGTCCCACCGGCTCGGGCCGAGGTACTTCTGCTCGACGGTGCGCCCGTGCACGCAGACCCAGGCGCACCCCATGTCGTACGACGCGTCGAAGATGCGCAAGAAATTGTCCCGCATCTCGTCGGTGTCGTCGAAGCTGCGGCGCATCTTGACGGTGACGGGGATGCCCCCCGGCAGCGCGTCGCGGACGGCCCGGAGGATCGCGATGGCGCCCTCGGGCTGGGCGAGCCAGTGCCCGCCGCGGGCTTTCTTGGCGATCTTCTTGACGGGGCAGGCGAGGTTGACGTCGATCGCGGCGAACGTGCGCGCGGGCTCGGCGTCCGGGGTTTCCTCGGGCGGGACGAACCCGTTCTTGCGCGGGCGGAACCACTCGGGCGCTTCGCCCGCGTACGCGTCCGCGCGGTAGGCCCGATCGCCGCGCTGCCCCTGCTCGACCATCTTGACGGCGGCGGCGGCCATCTCGGCGGGGTCCGAGCCCATGATCTGCCCGATCAGCGGGTGGTCGTCGTCGGCTCCGGGGACGTTGCCGGCGATGTCGCCCAGGTCCGCCTTGGCGAACCCGCGGCCGCCGGCGAGGAGGGTCCGGTCCAGCAGGGCCTCGGTGACGCAGACCGGGCACCCGTGGCGCCGGGCGATGAGGCGCATGGGGGCTTCGGAGTACCCGGCGAGCCCGGCCTGGAAAAACGGCCCGTCAAACCCCGGGATGTGTGCCGCCAGGCGCGGGTCGGTGCCGGCGGGCCCGAACCGGGCGACCAGGGCCCGGGCGATCGCTCGGGGGTCCCGATCGTGGGCTCCGGGAGCGATCGCGGGGCTCGGCGGGGTCGCGTTGTTGCCTGTGCAGGCCATAGAGGGGAGGATAGGGGTGATGCATCAGAACCCCCCCACCATTCGTGCGGCGCTCGCGGGCGCCATCGCTGTGTCGCTTGGCCTTGCTGCGGGCGGGTGCTCGGGGCCCAAGACCGCCGGGCCCGAGGCGCACGCGCGCCCGTACCCGTT
>BQJQ01000077.1 GCA_021604785.1 Phycisphaeraceae bacterium | reverse complement strand
CCGCGACTCGGCGGCGGAGGCCAAGGCGGTGCTGCGCACGCCGGCGCCGGTCTCGATGGACGCGATCGTCGGGCAGGAGCGGGCGGTGGGGGTGCTGCGGAACGCGATCGCGTCCGAGCGGCTGCACCACGCGTGGATCTTCCACGGGCCGACGGGGGTGGGGAAGTTCACGGCGGCGCTGGCGTTCGCGGCGGTGATCCTGGACCCGACCAGCGCCCCCGAGCAGACGCTGATGGGCGCCGGTGAGATCGCGCCCGACCCGGCGAGCGAGACGCAGACGCTGCTGCGGGCGGGGACGCACCCTGATCTCCATGTCATTGTGAAGGAGCTGGCGCGGTTCTCGGAGGAGTCGTCGGTGCGGGCGTCGAAGCTGACGACGATCCCGCGGGATGTGATCGACAAGCACCTGATCCGCCCGGCAAGGCTGGCGCCGGTGATGGGCACGGATGCGCGCGCGTCGAAGGTCTTTGTTGTTGATGAGGCCGAACTGATGGACCGGTCGGCGTCGAATGCGCCGGTACAGAACGCCATTCTGAAGACGCTCGAGGAGCCGGCGCCGGGGACGGTGATCGTGCTGGTGACGTCGAGCGAGGATCGGCTGCTGCCGACGATCCGGAGCCGGTGCCAGCGGGTGGGGTTCGGGCCCTTGGACGAGGACGCGATGCGCCGGTGGGTGTCGGACGCGAATATCGATGCGGCGGACGCCGAGCTGGCGTGGCTGATCGAGCACGCGGAGGGATCGCCGGGCAAGCTGATGCGGGCGCGCGAGACGGGGCTGTACGAGTGGCACCGGACGCTCTCGCCGCTGCTGGACAAGGCGGACCGGGGTCAGCTGCCGCTTGGGCTCGGCGCGACGATGGGCGAGCTGGTCGATGGGTGGGCGAAGTCGTGGGTGGACGCGGGGTCCAAGGCCGGGGAGAACCGGTCGAAGGAAGCGGCGAACCGGGCGGGGGCGGCGCAGATGTTTGCGTTGGTAGCGCGCCGGTATCGGTCTCAGCTGCGCGAGCCGAGGCTGACGACGCCGGCGGTTCGGGCGATCGACCTCGTTGGGCGCGCCGAGCGGCTGCTCGGGTCCAACGTGCAGCTCAAGCTTGTGATGGATGATCTGGCGGCGGGGCTGAGCGGGCGGGGGTGAGCCGCGGGCTCAGGCCTGGATACTCAGCGGCGCGCGCTCGGCGTCGGTGGTGTCCGCGGCGGGCTTGGGCTCGGAGACGCCGCGCTCCTTGGCGACCTGATCCATCAGGAGCACCCAGGTCTCGCGCTCGTACTCGAGCAGCTCGATGACCTTGGCGAGTTTGGGGATGTCCTTGTCGAAGCTGGCGCTGACGAGCTCGGAGTACATGAACGTGTAGAGCGAGCGGACCCGTTCGGCGAGCTGCGGGTCGTGCTCGGGGCGGACCGAGGTCAGCAGCTCGAGCACGATGTCGCGGCACTGGGAAAACCCGGCGAGGGCGGCTTCGAAGTCCTTGGACTCGAGCCCGGCCTTGGCCTGGTTCGCGAAGCGGAGGGCGCCCTCGAGCAGGAGGAGGCGGAGCTCTTCCGGGCTCGCGGTCATCACGCGGGTGCGGAGGTACGCGTTTGTGGTTGCGGGGTCTGCCATCGGTTCAGCTATCGGCCCCGGGCAGGGGCGGCTTGAGCCCGGTCTGAGGGATCATCCGACCAACGCGATCTGCCCCAGGCTCTGGCTCTGGGTCTGGATCTGGGCGATCGACTGCTCCATCGCGAGGAACTGGCGGGAGAGCACCTGCCGCTGGGATTCGAGGCGGATGTCGAACTGCTCGATGCGGCTCTGCTGGAGGGCGATCTGGGAGTCGAGCGACTTGCCCCGGAGGGTCAGGACGCCGTCGATCGAGTTGATGTAGCCGTTGGCGAACTGCTCGATCTGAGCGACGACGCCCAGGGCGCTGAACTCGGTGTCCGCGTCGGGGTTCGAGGCGGTGATGCCCGGGAGGATCTCCTGCGACGCGGCGTCGGCGTCGATGTCGCGGGTGGTGAACAGGCGTTCGACGGCGTCGGGGTCTTCCTCGAGGGCGGCGCGGAAGTCGTCGCGGTCGAACTCGAGCCGCCCGCCCTCGCCGATCGTGACGCCGACGGCTGAGAGTGAGTTGAAGGCTTCGGAGAAGCCGGTGTTCTGCGCGATCGCGGCGCGGAACATGCGCTGCTTGAGCTGGTTCGCGGTGCCGTCGCCGAGCAGGACGCCGCGTTCTTTGGTCTCTTCGACGTACCGGGTCGCGTTGTCGATGCGGTCGAGGACGTTGTTGTACGACTCGAGAAACGAGCCGATCTGCTCTTCGATGGTCTCGATGTCGGTGGTGATCGAGAGCTCGACGGGGTCCTGCGAGGTGGACGTGAGGTTGATGGTGACACCCGAGAGGACGCCGTCGAGGGTGTCCGACGAGCTGGAGATGAGCACGCCGGTCGCGGGGTTGGTGGACCCGAAGAAGACGCGGGCGTCCTCGCCCTGGTCGAGGACGTTGATGCCCAGGTCGAAGCCCTGGGTGTCGAGGACGAACCGCCCGTCGGTGCCCGGGTCGCGCCCCGCGAGCGAGAGGCGGTTGGGGGTGGCGCCGGTGCCGTCGTTGATGATCGAGGCGGCGACCTGCACGCCCGCCGAGTTGATCTCCTTGACGATGTCCTCGAGGGTGGCGCCGGCTCCGAATTCGATCTGGGTCTCGAAGGACCCATCGATGAAGTTGTCGGCGCCCGAGTCGGTCGCGGTGCCCAGGAGCCCGAGCTCGCGGGCGGTGGTGCCGTTGACATCCTCGATGTTGAGCTTGACCGAGCCGCCGCCGGTATCGGTGATGAGCACGCCGTCGCCGGTCGCGTTGAGCGACGCGGTGATCGAGACGGTCGAGCCGTTGAGCTCGTCGATGAGGTCGCGGATGGTCATGTCCGCGGAGATCTCGATCGTGGTGTTGGAGCCGAGCGAGTCGGTGATGCGGAACGAGCCTGTGCCGATGCCCTTGCCGTTGTTGAGGTCGGCCAGGCGGGTGCCGTTGCCGACCCAGGAGAGCTGGAGATTGGACCCGCGCGCGATGCCGTTGGTGTAGGTGCCATCGAGGCCCAGGGTGACGGCGGTGTCGGACGTGGGCAGCCCGGTGCCCGAGATGACCAGGTCGGCGGTGTTCGACGCGTCGCGGGTGTTGTCCACGATGCGCAGGCCCGTGCCCGCGTCGTTGATCGACGCGGTGACGCGGCCGTCGGCGTTGATCAGGTCGGTGAGCTCGTCGAGGGTTGTCGCGGCGGTGAGCCCGGTGATGTTGAACGAGTCGCCGTTCGCGACATCGAAGAACAGGATGCCGTCGCCCCCGATGCCCGTGCCGCCGTTGAGCCCGGACGCGAGGGTCGAGTTGAGCCCCGCGAGCACGCGGTCCCCGGTGCCCGAGCCGCCGGCGTAGGTGCCCGCGAGCCCGAGGTCGTCGGCGGTGGTCGAGCCCGAGCCGTTGGAGACGGTGACGACCCGCCCCGAGGTGTCGTCGATGCTCAGCGAGCCGGTGGCGGGGTCCACCGAGACCGTGACCTCGGCGAATCCCTGGGCCGCGAGCTCGTCGTTGATGCGATCGAGCGCGCCGCCGACGGTGGAGACGGCGCCGGCGAAGGTCTCGAGCTTGGTGCCGCCCTCGCCGTCGTCAACGGAGGTGAAGCGTTCGCCCAGGCGGATCTTCACGGTGGTGCCGCCGACGTCGATGTTCAGGTCGGTGACGGTCGGTGGGTCGCCCAGGGCGGCGTCGGAGGTGTCCACCGTCGGGTCCGTGTGGATGCCGCGCCCGTCGTTGAGCGTCGCGAGCGGGGTGTTGATGTTGATCCCGTAGACGGTCGAGCCGGTGAAGGTGTCGGACTGGGTGCCGGCGATGCCCAGCGAGTCGGCGGTGGTGTACCCCGCGCCGTTGGCGATGGTGATCGCGCCCGTGCCGGTGAGCACGAACGTGCCCTCGGAGACCGAGGCCGTGACGTCAAGCCCGGGCGTGGAGTTGATCGCGTCGAGCACGTCCGAGACGGTTGCGGCGCGGGTGAGGTCGATCTCCTCGCCGTTGATCGTGATGACGCCGCGGGTGATCCCGGCGCCGTCGTTGAGGTCCGACAGCGCGGTGTCACGGTCCAGGCGGGCGCGCGAGTCCTCGACGGAGATGTTGGTGAGCCCGATCGAGGAGCGGTCGGTGTCCGCGAACCCGCGCGACAGGAGCTGGCGCGTCGAGACGAGGCGGTCTACGACGAACTTGTACGACCCGTTCTGCGCGTTGGCCCCGGCGGTCGCCGTCAGCACGATCTCGTTGTTGCTCGTCGCGGTCTTGGAGTCGAAGGTCTTGGCGGTGCGGAAGCTCGAGGCGGCGCTGCGCAGGGCCGACAGCGCCGAGTTGAGGTCCAGGTACGCGGCCTGCTGCGTCTGCAGCTGGACCAGCCGGCGCTCGGCGAGCCGCTTGGGCCCGGAGTTCGCGGACAGCAGCTGCGTGATGAGCTGGCCCGTATCGATGCCGCTGAAGATGCCCACACCTGTGCTGATGCCGCCCATGGCGGGTCCTCCGTGATGCTGTGATCAGGCCGCCCACCGGGGGCGCACGCTGCGGCCCTCGGTGAGGGGGTGCCCGCTCTGGCCCGCGTCGCGCGGTCCCAGCGGACGGGCCCCGGCGGGTGCCCCGGTCCGCCAGCTCGGGCGATCGAGCCCCGCGGCCCGCAGACGCAGGCAGTCGCCGGCCCAGGACTCGATGACCGCGCCGAACAGACTCCGGGCGCGGGCCTCGGGGTGTGTCGCGGGTCGGGTTGTCGGTTCATGGGTCGGCACGGGAAACTCCGGGTCGTTGCACATAGGAGATCGGCTCTCGCCGGGGTGGGGGTCAACCCGGGCCGGTAGCGCCCGTGCCCCGAAGACCGACTGGGGGCATGATCGGCTGTTCTCGGGCCTGACTTGGGCAGGATCCGCGCCCGCGGGCGCATCTTCTGCCGCCCCGGTGCGGGGGTACGATCCCGGGCGGGAATGGGCCCGCGGGCCGGCGCCCGCACGATTCGGCTCACACGCCCGCCCGCCTCGATCCGATGGACGCCACGATGAGCGACGCTTCTCAAACCAGACCCGGACCGGCCAGCGACCCGGTGACGCCGCCCCTGGCCCCCGCCCCGATCCGGTGGGGGGTGCTGGTGGTCTCGGCCGCGGTGGGGCTCTCGACCCTCGCCGGCGCGGGGTACGCGATGCTCGGGTTCCCGCGCCCGGTCTACGGGACGTTCGGGTTCGAGGTCGTCGCGACGGTCGCCGCGGTGATCGGCGTGCTGCTGGGGCTGGGCAAGTTCCGGACGGGGTTCGGGCTCGCGTGCCTGTGCGTCGCGGGGACGTTCCTCACCGACGCGGTCTTCGGGCTCTACTTGGATGCGAACGCGAACATCAACGACGCCGCGGGCACGCGGGCGCTCAACAAGCTGATTTTGGCGCGTGTGGCCGCGGCGGGGATCATCGCCGGGCTTGGCGGGCTCGCGGTGCTGCAACGATCCGGGCGTTCGTGGGGATACCTGCTCAAGGGGCTGCTGATCGCGTCGCCTGCGATCGCGGCCGTGGGCGCGGCGTGGCTCACGACGACACGACTCTCGGCGGGCGCATGGGTTTCGACGAAGTGGAGCGACGCGATGGGCGCCGAGCTGGGCACGACGGGCTCGATGGCCCGGTCGGTCGCGATGGTCGCCGGCTCGCTCGTGCTGATGGTGATGTTCAGCGTGGGCGCGCACCTGTGCATCCGCGCGTTCGAGATCACCCGCCCTGACGATCAGGAGGGATGACCGCGTCTCACGCGTGACTCACGTCGCGCTGGGGTGCCAGGTCGTCTTGCTCTCGACGAACGGCTCGATCCACCACGGGCTGGCGCACGCGTCGTCGAACCACGCGTCGCCGGCGGTGTCGCGGACGGTCACCCGCTTGAGGTTCTCGGCGGCGCCCTCGCGGAGCAGTTGACGGTGCTCGGCGCTCACGCCCGCGGCGTGCACCGCGTCGATTTCGCGATGGCCCGCGACGTGCTCGATCAGCTCGTCGCGGAACCCGGTGAGGATGTTCACCACGCCCGCGGGCACGTCGCTCGTCGCCAACGCCTCGGCGAGGACCATCGCAGGGATCGGGTTGGCTTCGGACGCGAGCACGAGGACCGTCGAGCCCATCGCGATCGGGCCCAGCGCCAGCGTGACCAGCCCGAGCAGCGGACGCTCGTCGGGCGCGATCACCGCGACCACGCCCACGGGCCCGGGCACCGTGAAGTTGTGGTACGGCCCGGCGACCGGGTTCGCCCCGCCCCAGACCTGCGTGAACTTGTCCGTCCACCCCGCGTACGCGACGGCGCGGTCGATCGCGCCGTCGATCTCTCGCTGGGCGTCATCGGCGGATGTGCCCTCGGTCGTGAGCACCTCGGCGAACTCCGCCCGGCGCGACTCGAGCATCTCGGCGATGCGGTAGAGGATCTGCCCGCGGAGGTACGCCGTCGCCCCGGCCCACGCGCGCTGGGCCTTGCGGGCCGCCTCGACGGCCTCGCGCACGTCCTTGCGGCTGGCCCGACAGACGTGCGCCGCGACGCCCCGCTGGGCGTCCTCGACCTTCGTCGTGCGCCCTGACTCCGTGCGGGGGAACTTGCCCCCGATGAAGAGCTTGTACGTCTTGGCCACACCGAGTCGGTCACCCATCGCGCGTTGTCTCCGGCTGGTTAGAGCTTGTACTCAAGCTCGACTTCGTGGCGGATGCGGATGCCGTCCATCCCGACCTCGGGGATCTCTGGCTTGAGTTTGCGCCCCTCGGCGATCGCGCCGCGGTGCAGCGCGACGAGGTCGAACTCGCGGCGCTGGTAGAACCGCAGCGCCGGCATGTTGTCATTGGTCGTGATGCACCACAGGCGCGAGCACCCCTTCTCGCGCGCCAGCTTGCGGACCTCGGCGAGCAGGCACGACCCGATCCCGCCATGCCCCGCCAGCGAGTTGTGCGTGATGATCTCGCACTGGTTGTCGCGGATCTCGTAGGTCAGCAGGCCCACGGGCTCGCCGTCGCGCATCGCCGCGAACCCGGGCAGCTCGTCCGCCTGGTGCAGGCGTCCCTTGGTGACCTGGCGCATCGACGCCCAGTACCGCTTGAGCGCCTCGCGCACCCATCCCTTGTCGGATTCCACGAGCGGGCGGATCACGAAAGCGTGCGTGCCCGCGGCCGGGTCCGGGCGTGTCACGGCCTGGTCGTGCGTCATGCCATCCTCCTTGGGGTTGGGGCTCAAAGGCGCACGTACGCGCGCAGCCCGTGCCGCCCGCCCTCACGCCCGAACCCGGATTCCTTGAACCCGCCGAACGGGCTCGTCGGGTCGAACTTGTTGTACGTGTTCAGCCAGACCACTCCCGCGTCGAGCTTGCTGGCGACCTCGAAGATCTTCGAGCCCTTGTCCGTCCACACGCCCGCGGCGAGCCCGTAGGGAGTGTTGTTCGCCCGCACGATCGCCTCTTCGGGCGTGCGGAAGGTCATCACCGCGAGCACCGGGCCGAAGATCTCGTCGCGGGCGATCGCGTGGCTCGGCTGCACGCCCGTGAAGAACGACGGGCGGCACCAGTTTCCGCGATCGGGCAACGCCGACCCATTCACCTCGTGCAGCGTCGCGCCCTCGTCGCGCCCGAGCTTGAGGAACCGCTGGATCGTGTCGAGCTGCGCGGGCGAGTTGATCGCGCCCAGATCGGTGTTCTTGTCCAGGGGGTCGCCCACGCGGAGCGTCCCGAGCCGATCACGCAGCTTGGCGATCACGCGGTCGGCGATCGACTCCTGCACGAACAGCCGCGAGCCGGCGCAGCAGACGTGCCCCTGGTTGAAGTAGATGCCCTCGATGATGCCCTCGACCGCCTGGTCGATCGACGCGTCCTCGAAGATGATGTTCGCGCTCTTGCCGCCGAGCTCGAGGGTGAGCGCTTTGTCCGTGCCCGCGACGGCCTTGGCGATCCGCTTGCCCACGTCGGTCGAGCCGGTGAACGCGATCTTGTCCACGCCCGGGTGGTTTACCAGCGCCGCGCCGGTCTCGCCCGCGCCTGTGATGATGTTCACCACGCCCGCGGGCAGCCCGACCTCGGCGCAGATCTCGGCGAGCCGCAGCGCCGTCAGCGGCGTCGTCTCGGCGGGCTTGAGCACGACCGTGTTGCCGCATGCCAGCGCCGGGGCGATCTTCCACGCCGCCATCAGCAGCGGGAAGTTCCACGGGATGATCTGCCCGCACACGCCCACGGGCTTCGGGTCCGCGCCAGGGAAGGCGTACGCAAGCTTGTCTGCCCATCCGGCGTGGTAGAAAAAATGGGCCGCGGCGAGCGGGATGTCCACGTCGCGCGATTCCTTGATCGGCTTGCCCCCGTCCATGGTCTCGAGCACCGCCAGCTCGCGGGCCCGCTCCTGGATGCGCCGAGCGATGCGGAACATGAACTTGCCCCGCTCAAGCCCGGGCAGAGCACTCCACGCGGGCAACGCGTCACGCGCGGCCGCAACCGCCCGGTCTACGTCCTTCGCCGACGCCTCGGCGACCTCGCTCAGCGTCTCGTCCGTCGCGGGGTTGATGGTCGCAAACCGCTTGCCGCCCTGGGCGTCCACGAACGCCCCGCCGATGAACAGGCCGTACGCGTCGGCGATGCCCGGGCGGACGGACTCGGGGGCGGCGGCGTACTCGAAGATGCCCGAGCTGAAGTCCAGCCGCGCGGGGCTTGTGCCCGGGCGGAAGACCGGCGTGGGTGAGGGTGGGGCGGTGGTCACGCCCACAGTGTAGGTTCCCCGGGCCCCGAACCGAACCCGCACCCCGGCGGTCTGGGGGGCTTGTGCGGGCTGTGCCGCCCAGCCGGATCGCCCGCGATCAGCGCCCACCCCCGCGGCGCGAGCGGCGAGCCCAAACCGCCGATTGATCTCCCATGCTGCCCAAAGCCGACGCCGGGAACTACCACATCCGCGATCACACCCGGTACCACACCACCGGCGTGACCTGCAACCAGGGCGAGGTTGTTGACCTCTCGGGGTCGGGCATGCGCTTCCGCATCACCGAAAAACCCTACTACAAGCGCGGTGACTCGCAGCGTTTCGTCGTCGGCGGCGGCGGGCAGAACCTCAACCTCACCGGCCGCGTTGTCTGGGTCAAGAAGAAGTCGCTCTTGGGCAAGACCTACGAGGTCGGCGTCGAGTTCCAGAACCTCGCGCCCAAGCACCGCAAGGCGATCGAGGAGTTCGCCGTCCACGGGTTCATCGGCGAGGGCTCGGGCACCGATTCCCAGACAGCGCCGCGCGCCTCGGTCTCGGTCGAGGTGCCCGACCTGTACGCCCTCCTGGGCGTCGCCCGCGACGCGTCGGACGACCAGGTGCACAGCGCCTTCCGCACGCTCGCCAAGGAACTCCACCCGGACACGTCGAAAGACCCGAACGCGGGTGAGCAGTTCACGCTGGTGACCAAGGCGTTCCGCGTGCTGCAGGACCCGGACTCGCGCGAGCGTTACGACCGGATGCTGTCCGAGGCGGCCTGAGCGGGGTTGCCGCACGGGTGCCACGGGTTGACCCGAAGGGCAACCCGTGCTCGCGCCGAGTCATCGCACGGCTTGCGAGCCAAGCCGTGGCACCCGGCGATCAAACCGATTCGCCGCATTCGGGACATGTTGTGAGCCCTCCGAGGTTGTACCCGCACGCGAGGCACCGCCCGCTTCGTGATCGCCGCCATCGACGGCAGCCACGCCATATAGCCCCGGGTGCGTACCACAGCGTTCCATAACACGCGATGTTGATGATCAAGCCCAGCCAGATTGGGGCCGTGGGAAGATGCACTTCCTCAGGAGTTCCCCAAGGGGTGCGAGCTCGGTAGCCCGGATGCCCCATGGAGATGCCCATCCGTGACGGCACTCTATCACGAAGCATGCTCATGTACTCGTCGTAGATCTGATCCCGCTCTCCGGAAGAGGGAGCAACCGAATCATCGAAGTCGTACGAAGCAACATAGTCCTCCCTGAATGCACATCGGGCAGGCCACCCATACGCCCAAACCCACACACTGACGCTTGAGGGTCGCATGCCGTCGGGTGTCTCGACCCACGGCTCACGCATCGGACCAAAGCTCCCCGCGGCGCCGACGGACCTGACCATCTCCAACCAAGCGTGATGTCGGCGTTCGCTTTCGGGAGTGCGGTACGTGCGAACAAAGAGGTCCGCTCCGAACGAACGGCAGGTGTATTCGGATCCTCCCAATCGCAGGTAGAACCGCGTGCCCCAGTTGTAGCGGCTCATTTCCGTAGGAAGGAGATCGCCCATGGAAGCCTGAGCGGGCTCTGGCCACGAACTACCACGATGCGGATAGAACCCTTCGTTGTCGGCGAGGAGAACCGGCATCAGCGTCGTCACGACCGTGGCTATGACCCCGAACGCGACCGCTCTCAAGATGCGCCGACGAGCAACGCCCATCACGCCACCGAGAAGTCGTACCCCGCCGGGTAGCGCCCGGTCTTGAGCTTGACCATCGCCCGCAGCACGTCGTTCGCAAGGCTCGACGCGCCGAACCGGAACCGGTCGGGCGTCAGCCACGCCCCGCCGAGCGTCTCGTGGACCATGCACAGGTAGTGCCACGACTGCTTGGCCGTGCGGATGCCGCCGGCGGGCTTCATGCCGATGACGAGCTGCTGGTCCAGATACGCGTCGCGGATCGCTTCGAGCATGACGAGCGTGACGGGCATGGTCGCCGCGGGGCTCACCTTGCCGGTGCTCGTCTTGATGAAGTCGCCGGGGCGGATGTTGGCGATCGCGATGTCGCTGGCGCGGCGCACGTTGTCGAGTGTCTCGAGCTCGCCGGTCTCGAGGATGACCTTGAGGTGCGCCTCGCCGCAGGCGGCGCAGATCTCGCGGATCTCCCGGGCGACCTCCTCGTAGCGCCCGCTGAGGAACGCGCCGCGGTTGATCACCATGTCGATCTCGTCGGCCCCGTCCGCGACGGCCTGCTCGGTGTCCTTGAGCCGCACGCCCAGCGGGTACTGACCCGACGGGAACCCCGTCGCGACCGACGCGAGTTTCACGCCCGTGCCCTTCACCCGCTCGGCGACGTGGGGGACCATGCTCGGGTAGACGCACACCGCCGCCACGTGCGGCAGGCGCTCGCCGAGGACTTCCTCGTCCCGCTCGAACGGCCGCACGGCCTTCTGGCACAGGCTCCGCACTTTCTCGGGCGAGTCGGCCCCTTCGAGCGTGGTCAGGTCCACCATGCTCAGGGCCAGGCGCAGCGCGTCCATCTTGGACTCACGCTTGATCGAGCGCGTGGTGAACGCCTTGGCCCGGCGCTCGGCCATGACCGCGTCGATGGTGGGGCTCGTGGGCAGTGGGGGTGCCTTGGTCACGCCGGGATGGTAGGGGCGGGGGCCCGCGCGATGGTCTCGCGGAAGAACCGGGCGATCGCCTCGGTCTGTCGCTCGCGGAAATCGGGGTTGGTCCACAGGTCGTTGTGCCCGGCGCCGGCGGTCTCGATGATCTCGCCCTCGGGCGCCGCCGACGCGATCTCCCGGCCGTCTTCGATGGGGCTGACGGGGTCGTCGGTGCCGTGGAGCACGAGCAGCGGGCACGCGAGCTTCGCCGCCCACATCGCGCGATCGAAGTCCCGCCAGCGCGGGCCGACGCCCTCGCTGAACCCGATCAACCCGAACGCGGGCCCGAGGTTGAACCGAACCGGCAGCCCGCGCGCGCGCATCACGCGCTCCGCCGGCGTGCGCACCAGCCGGTACGGCGCCTCGGCGATCACGCCCACGATCCGTGCCCGCTTGTCGGCGACACTCTGCGGGTCGTCGTCGTGCCGCGCCGCCGCCTCGATTGACACCCCGGCGCCCAGCGACCACCCCGCGAGCACGACCGGGACCTCGCCCGCGAGCGCCTCGCTCGACTTGAGCAGCAGCGTGCTCTGCATCGCACCGAGATCGCACGCCCCGGGTGTGTCGCCGTGCCCGGGCGGGTCGACCATCGCGACGCGCGACGCGAACGGCACGAACGCACGAACACGCACCAACGCCCCGACCCGCGAGTCCCCCCACCCGGGCGACAGGATCACCGTCGGCCCGGACGGGTCGCGCCCCTCGACCATCCAGCAGCGGACCTCGTTCTTCCCAAGGTCGATCCGCCGGTCCTCAAACTCCAGCGGCTCGTCGAGTTCGGACGGATCGCCCGGCACGTTGCGCGCGACCGCGCTCGCGTACGTCCGGCGCGGCGGGTGCGTCAGCGACCGCGCCGTGTACACGATCAGCACGCACACGTACAGCGCCAGCCCGATCCCCAGCAGCGCAGCCAGCCCGAACGCGTCCGCCATCTACAGCCCGAACAGCGCTTTGACGTCGTTGAACGTCACGAACAGGAACGCCCCGCCGATCAGCACAAGCCCCGCGAGCGTCACCGCGTTCTGAAACGCGATGGGCACGGGCCGCCCGCGGATCTGCTCGTACAGCAGCATCAGGAACTGCCCGCCGTCCACGATCGGCAGCGGCAGGAAGTTGATCACCGCGAGGTTCACCGAGATCAACGCCATGAAGAACATCAGCCACACCGGACCGCGCTCGGCGATCCGCGTCCCGATGTGTGCGATCCCGACCGGGCCCTTGAGGTGCTCGACCTTCACCGACCCCTGGAACAGCCGGGCGAAGGTCAGGTAGGTCTTGGTCATCACCCGCTTGGTCTCGCCCAGCCCGAGTCCGATCGCCGCGACCGGCCCCTCGGCACGCAGGATCATCCGCTCGGGCGCGAACAACGCCGTCTCGAACGGCACCTCCCACCCCAGCGCGTGCAGACGCCCGACCGCGGCTGCGTCGAGGTCCCACGCGATCGTCACGACCGGGCGGTCGGGCG
>BQJQ01000076.1 GCA_021604785.1 Phycisphaeraceae bacterium | reverse complement strand
AGGCAGTCCGAGTTGTGGATCCGCAGCACCGCCCGCTCGGGGCGGGTCGCGGTCTCGGGGAGGATCTCGTCGATGACGCCGCGGGCGAGCTGCGGGTCGATCTGGGTCGTCGGGGCGGGGTCGAGCATGGGGCCAGTGTAGAAGCGGCACGCCCGCCCCGCTCAGGGGCACCCGGCGATGAAGCACGCCACGAACCCGTCCACGTCGTCTACGTTGAGCGAGCCGCTCCCATCGAAGTCCGCCGCAAGGTCGCCGGCGATGAACGCGGCGACGAAGGCGTCCACGTCATCGACGTTCAGCAACTCGTTGTCGTCTATGTCGCACGGGCACCCGTCCGCGGAGGGCAGCGTGATCCTGGCAAAGCCCATGCTCTCGCTCTCGGTGTAGCTGTAGCAGCGCAGCGCGTAGAACCCAGGCCCGATCGTTTGGAGTAGCGTGCCGGTTGAGTCGAACACCACGCCAGCGCCGCCGACCGGGTCGATCGTGTCCGGCGGCGTGATCGAGCACAGCCCGAAATCCGGGAAGCTCCACTCGAAGTACACCTCGGTTGGCTCGGTGAACTCGACGAAGGCGATGGCGTACGCCGCCATGCCGAAGTCGTCGTTGTTGGTCTGCGTGATCGAGGTGACCGACGTCGCGTCCACGACGGCATCGCTCAGGGTGCTGGCGATGCCCGGGATGTACCCGGTGATGTTCGCCGCGGATTCGGGCATGCCGAGGTCAATCGAGTAGTCGATCTCCACACCCCCGCCGGCCGCCCAGTTGTACGTCTCCGCTTGGGCATACGACACGAACGCACCGAGCGACCTGACTCCAAACGGCAGCGGCTCGTCCGCCACCGCGTCGACGCCGGGCAGGCCCGCCGCGAAGATGGCGCCCCCGAACAACAACGACCGATGCACCAGGCCCATCGCAGTTCCTTCCTGTAAGAGCCCCAGCCTACCTGAGACCCGAACCCCCTCCAACCCCGGCCTGAGCGCTAGCCTTCAGGCCCCGATCGCGGGGCATTGAGGGAGGGCTCGCCCATGTGCCGGTGGATGGCGTACGTCGGAACCCCGATCTTCATCGAGGACCTGCTTTTTCAGACCGGGCACTCGCTCATCGACCAGTCGCTGAACGCGCAAGAGGTCAACACGACGACCAACGGCGACGGCTTCGGCGTGGGGTGGTACGGCGCACGACCCTTCCCGGGCGTCTTCAAAGAGGTCAACCCCGCCTGGAACGACCCCAACCTGCGCGCCCTCGCCCAGCAGACCAAGTCCGGGCTCTTCTTCGCGCACATCCGCGCTGCCACCGGCACGCCCGTCCAGCGCACCAACTCCCACCCCTTCGCCTACGAGAACTGGCTCTTCCAGCACAACGGCGACATCCCCGACTTCTGGAAGGTCCAGCGCCCCCTCACCCAGCGCGTCTCCGACGAGTACTACCAGTTCATCCGAGGCTCCACCGATTCCGAGGTCATGTTCGCGCTCGCGCTGACGTACGGGCTCCGCAACGACCCCATCGGCGCGTGCGCGCGCATGCTCGCCGTCGTCGAGGAAGAACGCATCAAGGCTGGGATCGAAGAGCCCGCAACGTTCACCGCGGCGCTCTCGGACGGCTCGACCATCTGGGCATTCCGCCACTCGTCGGACCGCAACTCCAAGACGCTGTACTACTCGCGGGACCGCGACGCGCTGGCGACGCTCGATGACGGGTACGACGACCTGCCGGGCAAGCCCGTGGTGATCGCGTCCGAGCCGCTCGACGACCTCCGCGACGAGTGGGTCGAGGTGCCCGAGTCGTCGGTCGTCATCGCCGGCGGCGGGTCGTGCGAGGTCGTCCCCCTGCCCGAAGCCGAGGCGCCGGCGTAAGTTCAGTCGCGCCCCTCGCAATCCTCCCCGGAGCGGAGGGCTTCCAGCCCTCCGAGATTCGATCGGGTCGCAACGTGCGCTTCGGGCTGCGCCCGAACGGAGGGCTGGAAGCCCTCCGCTCCAGAGAGAAGACGCGTTCACTCGCGCAGCGGCTCGACCGCCGGGCGTGCCACGTCTCGCCCGCGCTCGCCCATCCGCAGGAAGTTCCACAGCAGCACCGGCCCCTCGACGGTCAGGAAGCTCTCGGGGTGGAACTGCACGCCTTCGAGCGGCGCCTTGGCCGCGTCCGCCCACACCCGGCGCAGCCCCATCACCACCTCAGATTCCTCCCTCTCCCCGTCGGGGAGGGGGCCGGGGTGAGGGGTCTTCATCTCCGGATCGCGGCACGTCGCGCTGATCTCCCACCCGTCCCCGTTCGCGTCGGGGGTGGTCGGGATGGTGTCGCGCGTCACCACCAGCGAGTGGTACCGCGTCGCGGTGAACGGGTTGGACAAGCCGGCGAAGACGCCCCGGTTGTCGTGCGCCAGCTCGGACGTCTTGCCGTGCATGATGACCGGGTGGCGGGCGACGGTCATGCCGCCGCGGTCGGCGATGCACTGGTGCCCCAGGCACACGCCCAGCACCGGCACCCGACCCGCGACGTGGTCGATCACGTCCCTGCACACGCCCGACTCGTTGGGCGTGCATGGGCCCGGCGAGACGATCACGTGCGAAGGCCCTTGGCCCCCGTCAAGCGCATCGACCTCCCCCGGCGTAATCGCGTCGTTGCGCACGACGACCAGGTCGCGTCCGGGCTCGAGCGTGCGGTCGATCTCGCCGAGCCGCTGCACGAGGTTCCAGGTGAAGCTGTCGTAATTGTCGAGGAGGAGGATCATGGGGACGGATGGTAAGCTCGCGTCGATGGCCGGGTACTCGGGCACGCCGCTCGCGAAGAAGCTGGGGATCAAGCCGGGGCACCGCGTGGTGCTCGCCGACCCCCCCGGCGCGTTCGAGATCGAGGGCCTGCCCGAGGGCGTGACTCTCGCACGCTCGCTCCGCGGTACCGCCGCGATCGAGGTCGCGGCGGTCTTCGTGAAGACCGTCGCCGTCCTCGAACGCCGGTTCTCCCAGGTGCAGGCCCGGCTCGCCATCGCCGGCGGGCTCTGGGTCGCGTGGCCCAAGAAATCCTCGGGCGTCGCGACCGAGCTCAGCGACAGCGCCGTCCGCGCACATGGGCTGGACGCGGGGCTGGTGGATAACAAGGTCTGCGCAATCGACGAAACGTGGTCCGGGCTGCGGTTCGTGCGCCGGGTGCGCGACTGCTAGGCCGCGTCGGCGTCGGGGTACTTGTCCGCGTGCTCGCCCGAGGTCATCGTTCCCGCCACGCCGTCCATAGTCACCACGAACAAGTCAGGCGTGATCGGGTAGGGCAGGCGACCGTAGTCCTCGGTCACCCGCTTGCGCAGGCGATCAACAAACGCGTCGGGGCCGTTGCTCATCGCGACGAACATGTCCCGCGCGGGGGTGGCCACCAAGAAGTCCGGCCCGAGGTGCGCCACGAGCTTGCGGTGCAGGTCGCCCATCAGCAGCCGGGCCGCGTCGTACCCGTCCTGCTCGGCGACGATCACCGCACGCCCGCCCTCCTTGGACTCGATCACCTGGAACTCGAGCTCGGGCGCATACCCATCGAGGTTGTCGCGGGCGACAGCCTCAAGCTCATCCACGTCCACGCCCCACTGGTTCACCTGCTCGGTCGTCAGGCTCACCGTCATGTGCGGCAGGTCGTTCACGAACACGATCACCGTGTCGTTGACAAACGGCACGTGCGCGACCAGGTCCTTGGACAGGTGCTGAAAAATCGACATCGGCTGGATGCGCGGCATGATGCGGTGGCGGGCGATCTCGAAGGGCAGGTCGCACGCCTCCATGGTCTCGCCGCTGAAGAGCTGGTCGAGGAAGTGCTCGACGATGTCCGTGCCCCGCTCGGGCTCGTGGGCGACCATCCGGATGAGGTTCTCCAGGTCGAGCCGGCGCCCGTTGACCAGGATCTCGTGCGGCGAGGTCATCTCGATGGATGTGCCCGGCTGCATGCGACGGATCAGCTGAGCGACCTGCTCGGCGAAGGCTTCAGGCTCGGATGGCATGGACCCCATGAACGTCTCCCTCCGCCAGCAGCGGTCCGGGGCGGTCTGCCCCGGGCTGTGCGGGTGATCGGCGTGGGCTTTGGGGCGATCAACCGCTCGGGGAGGAAACCGGGCCCACCGGCGGCTCGGGCCTCGGCACAGCCGGCACGGGCGCCCGAGAACGGGGCGGCCCGATCGCTATCGGCCGGGCGATTGGCGGTCTGCGGGCGGTGGGACTAGAATCGCCGCCTGCCCGGGGGTGGGGAAAACGGAAGCCCCCGGAACACGGGACCTTCCTGCTTCTGGCAGACCGGAGCAGCGTGGACGCTCCGGGCGGACCCTGAGCATCGGCAATGGAGACCAAGCGTGACCGAGCAAGAGATTGAAGCCAAGGTGATCGACATCGTCGCAGAGCAGCTCGGCGCCGATAAGGCAAAGATCAGCCGCGACACCTCATTCGTTGAGGACCTCAACGCCGACTCCCTCGACACCGTCGAGCTGGTCATGGAGTTCGAGGACGAGTTCGAGACTTCCATCCCGGACGACCAGGCCGAGAAGATCCAGACCGTCGGTCAGGCGATCGAATTCATCAAGCAAGCCCAGGGCGTGGACTGAACCCGCCGGGCCATGACGCCGGAGGGGGATTCCGACGGGCGACCCGCATTCCGCGGCTGCCGACGGGCTGAACATGGGCACCAAGACGCCAAACAGGGTCGTCGTCACCGGGTACGGGGCGATCACGAACCTCGGGCACGATGCCGCGAGCACGTGGGCCGGCATGCGCGCGGGCGAGTCGGGCATCCGCCCGATCGAGGCCGTCGATGCCTTCGAGGGCACCGACCTCTCCGAGTGGCCGGTCCGCATCGGCGGCCAGGTCCTCGGGTGGACGCCCGACGCCTTCCTTGAATTCCGCGAGGCCAAGCGCCTCGACCGGTGCACCCTTCTCGGGCTCGGAGCTGCTGTTGAAGCGGTCGCCCACTCCGGGTGGAACCCGGGCGAGACCGACCCGACCCGGTGCGGCGTCATCGTCGGCTCGGGCATCGGAGGCATCCGCACCATCGAAGAGGGCCTGCACACCCTCAACACCCGCGGTCCCACACGCATCAGCCCCTTCACCGTCCCCCGCCTGATGGTCAACGCCGTCACGGGCAACGTCTCGATCCGGTTCGACCTGCAGGGCCCGTCCTCCGCCCACGCCACGGCGTGCGCCAGCTCCGGGCACGCCTTCGGCGACGCGATCGGGTACATCCGCCGCGGGCACACGGACCTCATGGTCGTCGGCGGGGCCGAAGCAGCCATCACCCCCCTGTGCCTCGGCGCCTTCATGACCATGAAGGCCCTCTCGACGCGCAACGACGACCCGACCCACGCCAGCCGCCCGTTTGATCAGGGCCGCGACGGCTTCCTCCTCGCCGAGGGCGCCGCGATGTACACCCTCGAGTCCGAGGCCCACGCCAAGGCCCGCGGAGCAACCATCTACGGCGAGCTCGTCGGGTTCGGCAACTCGTGCGACGCCGGGCACATCACCGCCCCCCACGCCGAGGGACGCGGCGCGACCAACTCGATGAAGTGGGCCCTCGAGGACGCCGGGCTCAACCCCGACGACATCGACTACATCAACGCCCACGGCACCTCGACGTCCTTGGGCGACTCGGCCGAGATCCACGCCGTCCGCAACATCTTCGGCGACCGCGCCAAAAAGGCACCCGGTTCGGTCCTCATGAGCTCGACCAAGTCGATGCACGGGCACGGGCTGGGGGCTTCTGGCGCCATCGAGATGCTCGCCTGCCTGCACGCCGTCACGGACGGCGTCGTCGCCCCCACCGTCAACCTGGACAACCCGGACGAGGGCATCGAGATCGACCTGGTGCCCCACGAGGCCCGCGAGCGCCCGATCCGGTACGTCATGAACAACACCTTTGGGTTCGGCGGGCACAACGTCACGCTGATTCTCGGGCGTTACGACGGCTGATGATCCGTGCCGCCCGTGGCTGCAACGGCCACGCGGTCTGTGCCAGCCGGGCAAATACATGTCTCCATAACCCGCCACATCAGGGGCGGCCTACCGTGGAATCGATCCGATTCTCTTGGTTATGGTGCAATTGTTTGCGATCGCTGCGTTGGACCGAGACCGATCCGGCTGCGGCCCTGCCCGCGGATTCTCGCTCGTCGAGATCATGGTCGTCGTCATCGTCATCGGGATCATCGCCGCGGCGGTGATCCCGAGGTATGGCACATCCGTACGCGAGGCTCGCGCCGCCGCGATCGTCCAGCAACTCAAGGTTATCGACGGCGTCGCCGCCACCAACGGCACACCCGAAACACTTGAGGTGACCTGGTTCCGTGGCAACTCCTTCCCGCCCCATCCCGAGAACGACCTCGGCATCAACGCCATCGAAAGTGTGTCCGCTGCGGGCACCGAGCACCCGACCAACAAAGTGCTCGTCGCGGGCGTCGCGGGCGCGTTCTGGTACAACTCCGCCGAGGGCATCGTGCGGGCGCGTGTCGCGGACCAGGGCTCTTCCTCGGCAACGCTCGAACACTACAACGCCGTGAACGCTTCGAGTGAAACAGCCCTAGGCAACTACGGCGGGGGCGGAGGCGGTGGCGGTGGCTCGTAACCGCGGGATTCTCGCCCTGGCTGCCCTGCTCTGGGCGCAGGTCTGCCTGATCCTCACGGCCAAACTCGGCGCGGGCCAACCAGACGAGCTGCTCTGGATGTCGCACTGGGCCCTGATCCTTGCCGCCGTGGGTTTGACGCTGGCCCGCCCCGCGCTCGTAGGCGTCGCGTTCGTGCTCATCGCCGTCCCACACACGCTCTGGCTCGCGGACTACGCCGCGGGACTGGTCCGCCCGGGCTCGGGTACCGGACTCGGGCGCTACCTCGACGGGGCATCGCCGTTCGTCTGGGCGAGCACGGCTCACCACTTCTATCTGCTCCCGCTCCTCGCGGCGCTGTGCTGGCGGGCTCGCCCAAAAGCGGCGGCGTCGTTCGGTGGCGCCCTCACGGTCTTCGCGGCACTCCTGATCGCCTCGGCATGGGCTTCGGACCCGTGGAGCAACGTCAACTGGGCGTTCGCGGCGTTCCCCACACTCGACGCCCCGCTGGTTCACGACTTCAACGGGCTCGCCCAGGGCGTCCGGCTGCCGCTGACCGCGGCGATCGCGGCGGGCCTTGCTTTCTTGCCCGCGGCAATGTTGGTCCGGGCCATGGGTGCCCGCGGACTCCCGGGCCGGATGGCATCCGAGTTGCGTGGGCTCTGGGTCTCGGCGCGATCGCCGGGCGTACAGAGGGCCGCGAGAGGCCCGGGAGCGTACCGAGCATGAGCACCAACTCAAAGAGCCTGCGTCAGCTTGAGGTGCCCGTCGTGGTCCGTCTAGGCGAGAAGGCCGTCTCGGTCCGCGAGGTGCTGGACCTGTTCCCGGGGAGCATCATCGAGCTGCCCAAGACCGCCGACACCGAGCTGGACCTGCTGATCAACAACAAGCAGATCGGCACGGGCACCGCGGTCAAGATCGGCGAGAACTTCGGCATCCGGCTGTCGTTCGTGGGCGACATGGCCGCTCGGATTGCAGCGGTCGGCACGAAACAGAAGCCCGCGGCCTGAGACCGCCCACCCTGGCTGAACCGATCGTAAGGCCCGAACCAATTCAGTCCGTGTTGACGAAGTCCCGCCCGCGCACGCCGTTCTTGGTGGCGAAGAAGAAGGCGGGATAGACGCCGCGCTCTTCGGGTCCCCCGTTCTCGAGCCCGTCCTCACGCATGCCGTGGCGCCCGAGGAACCCGGAGGGCGGATTCCAGAGGGCCGCGGGGCGGAAGGTTTCGATGTCCGACTCGTCCTCGCCGTACGCGAGGGCGTAGAGCCCCTCCATCGAAACGCGGGTGACCGAGCCGTCCACGAGCGCGACGGTGGGCTTGGCGGAAGGGTTGTTCCAGTTGGGTGACGTGCTCTGCGGCCCGACGTCCTCGGACAAGCCGTCCGTGAGGGTGTACCGCGAGGCGGTGCGGCTGGTCTGCGTCTGGTCGAACCGGTCAAAGAAGATCACCTTGTTGGACGGGAAGAGCACGTCGGAGAACTTGTTCCGGCGGACAAACGACTCAGGGGCGCTGCGGGCGATCGGCTTCCCGCGGGGAATGGTCTCGTACCGGCGCGGCGAGAACCAGAACGTCGGGCTGTAGACGTACGACGTGTCCCAGATCCAACGGCTCGGATCGCCGCCGGTCTCGATGATCTCCTCATAGCGCTCGCGCGGGCCGAAGTCGGCGGGAGAGAACTGGACCTCTGAGCCCCAGTCCGCGTCGTTGAGCCAGGCGCCCACCAGCGAATACCAGTGGAACGCGTACATCTCGCTGTAGTCCCACGCGGTCCCGCCCGCGGCGTTGAAGCGGAAGGGTCCGATGGAGTTGCTCTTGCAAGGGTCGCCCTTCCAGACGTCGGCCCACCCGCGTTCGGCTTCGCAGTTCTTGTCGCCGTCGGTCCAGGTTGCCCTGAACGGATTGATGAACTCGTCGTTGAAGTCGCCCGCGTAGAGCACCTGGATCGTCGAGAGCGAGCGGAGGTTCGCTTGCGAGACGGTGTTGAGCGCCAGCAGGCGCGCGCGGCCGAGGCTCGGGATCAGGATGCCGATGAGCAACGCGATGATCGCGATCACCACAAGCAGCTCGATCAACGTGAACGCGCGCCCGCGGGGCGGTGTGGGTGAGTCCGTCATGATGTGCTCCGCGTTGAACCCGAGAGACCCGAGGCACCCAACACGCGGGCGCCGCTCTTGAGGGTCGGGACGCTGAGAAAACGCTCCGGAGACCCTCACCTGTCCATTCTGCCACAAACGCCCTCTGGTTGCATCTGCGGCGCGAGACGGACGATCTTCGCACGCCCAAAGAATGGGACCAGAGTCCATCAATAGTTTTGTTTGCATTTTATGCGGGCCTTGCGGGCCTGATGCGTTGCGAGCCGCACCGCCGATGACGCTGAGAGCGACACGGCCCGAACTCGCTCGCCCCGAGCGCCGATGATTGGCCAGAGGGCCCGGCGACCGGCCCTCGGAGGATCTTCCCCCCATGCCCCGCGATATCCCCGTCGGCAACGGCGACCTGCTCGTGACCTTCGACCGGACGTACCGCGTCCGCGATCTCTATTACCCCCGGGTCGGCCGCCACAACCACACGGACGGGCACGTCCAGCGGTTCGGTGTCTGGGCCGACGGCGCGTTCGCGTGGATCGAGGACGAAGGCTGGGACCGCGAGATGCGGTACAACGCGGACACGCTGACAACGGACATCAAGCTCGTGCACGAGGGGCTCGGACTCGAGGTGACGTGCCAGGACTGCGTGGACTTCCACGAGCCGGTCTACTTCCGACGCTCGGTTGTGCGCGACCTCAAGGGCGCGCCCCGCGACGTGCGCCTGTTCTTCCACATCGACCTGTCCATCAACGGCTCGCCGGTGGGCGACACCGCGAACTACGACCCCACGACCAGTGCTGTGGTCTTGTACAAGGACGACAGCTACTTCCTCATCAACGCGTGCGACCAGCACAAAGTCGGGATCGACCACTGGGCGATCGGGGCCAAGCGCATCGGCGACGCCGAGGGGACGTGGCGGGACGCCGAGGACGGGCAGCTCGGGCGCAACGCGATCAGCCAGGGTTCGGTGGACGCGACGGTCGGGTTCAACCTGATGGTCCCCGCGAACGGCGAGGCCGCGGTGACGAGCTGGATCGCCTGCGGGCGCTCGTACGAGGATGTGCGAGATCTGAGCGCCGCGATCTGGGAAAAGGGCCCCGAGCGGATGATCGGGCGTACCGAGGCGTACTGGAAACTCTGGTGCCGCAAGGAGCCGATGGACACGGCCCCCCTGCCCGAGCCGGTCCGCGATCTGTACTACCGATCACAGCTAATCATGCGCACGCAGATCGACAACGGCGGCGCGATCATCGCGGCGAACGACTCGGACATCACGCACTTTGCCGGCGATCACTATTCGTACTGCTGGATGCGCGACGGGGCGCTGGTGGCGCACGCGCTGATCCTCTCGGGCCAGAGCGAGCTGAGCCGCAGCTTCTTCCGGTACGCCGGCGAGTGCATGGAAGACCGCGGGTATTTCCTGCACAAGTACACGCCCGAAGGCGCGCTGGCGAGCAGCTGGCACCCGTGGATGCTCGACGGGCAGAAGGTGCTGCCGATCCAGCAGGACGAGACGGCGCTGGTCGTGTGGGCGCTCCGGCGCCACTTCGAGCTGTATCGGGACGTCGAGTTCATCAAGCCGCTGTACACGAACCTGGTCGCGCGCCCTGCCGAGTGGATGCTCTCCTACCGCGACCACCACGGGCTGCCTCAGCCCTCGTGGGACCTCTGGGAAGAGCGACGCGGCGTGCACCTGTTTACGGTCGCATCGACCATCGGCGCGCTCGCGGCGGCGGCGGACTTCGCCGAGGACTTCGGCGAGCACGACCGGGCTGCCGCGTTCCGCGAGGGCGCCGACCGGATGACCGCGGCGGTCCGCAAGCACTTCTGGCACGCCGAACGACAGTGCTTTGCGCGCATGATCGTGCCGCTCGACGACCGGACGTACCGACTGGACATGACACGCGACTCGGCGAACTTCGCCCTCTGGGCAATCGGCGGGTTCGACCCCAACGACGAGCAGGTCGTCGCGGACATGAACTCCCTCCGCGACCGCCTGTGGGTGAAGACCGACGTGGGCGGGTGCGCGCGGTACGAGCGTGACTACTACCACCAGGTCGAGACCAAGGACGTCGAGAACGTCCCGGGCAACCCGTGGGTCATCTGCACGCTCTGGCAGGCGCTGTGGACGATCGAGCGGGCCCGGACGGTCGCTGAGCTCAACGGCGCCATGGACACGCTGAACTGGTGCGTGGACCGGACGCTGCCCTCGGGCGTGCTCGGTGAGCAGTTCAACCCGCACACCGGCGACCCGATCTCGGTGAGCCCGCTGACCTGGTCGCACGCGACGTACGTGGTCTGCTGCGTGCGGTACCTCAGGCGGCTCGAAGAGCTGCGCGAGGGTGTGGCTTCGGGCGCCGAGACATCGGCAATCTGACCCGCTCTTACGCGAGTTTCGCGGCAATACGGCTCAGGGCCGCCACGTCCCGCGATTCGAGCACCTTCTTCGCGTCCTTGGGGTCGATGTTCGTCCCCGCGAGCGCCTTTTCGGTGCGCTTCCAGAGCGTGTTGAGCTTCTTCTCGTCGCCCTGGGCGATCGCGATGTCGGACACCAGCTCGCCCAGCCGGTGCGCCAGGATCGAGTCCTTGTGCTGGTAGTACCGGTCGATGATCTTGCGTTGACTTGCGCTGAACTCGCGTCCGCCTGCCATGGCGTGCTCCTCAGGCGAACCGCACCGCGCCGGTGCCGCGGGTGATGGTGCCAATGGTGTGAACCGTTTCCCCGAACCTCGCCAGCCGTCGGGCGACCGCCGCCGCGAATGTCGGGCGGACGATCAGGCAATACCCGATGCCCATGTTGAAGACCTTGTCCATCTCGTCGGGCTCCACGCCGCCGTGCTTCTGGAGATAGCTGAACACCGCCGGCACCTCCCACGCGTCACGGTCGAGCACCGCGTCCACCTTCGGGTGCAGCGCCCGCTCGAGGTTGCCCGCGAGCCCGCCGCCGGTGATGTGGGCCATGCCGGAAACGACCTTCTTCACCTTGTACGCCCGCAGCGTCCGCACGATCGGCTGCACGTAGATCCGTGTCGGCTCGAGCAGCACCTCGCCAACCGTCCGCTCGGCGTCGAGTGCCGGATCCACCGCTCCAAGATCGAGCCCGGCGTGGTCCACGATCTTGCGCACCAGCGAGTACCCGTTCGAGTGCACGCCGCTGCTGGCGAGCCCGAGCACCACATCGCCCGGCTCGACGCGGGCGGAGTCGGTCGCCCGCGACAGCTCGACCACCCCCACCGCGAACCCGGCGAGGTCGAACTCGCCCGCGCGGTAGAGGTCGTTCATCTCCGCCGTTTCGCCCCCGATGAGCGCGCACTTGGCGATCTCGCACCCCTTGGCGACGCCCGCGAGGATCGGGCCCAGCACGACCTTGTCTACGGAGTGCACCGCGACGTAGTCCAGGAACATCAGCGGCTCGGCGCCCTGCACGATCAGGTCGTTCACCGACATCGCGACGAGGTCCACACCGATGGTGTCGAACTTCGCCAGGTCCATCGCGAGCTTGATCTTGGTGCCCACGCCGTCGCAGCAGGCAACCAGCACCGGGTCCTTGTAGTTGTGGCGGAAGAGCTGCTCGTTGTAGTCCAGGCGGAGCAGCCCGGCGAAGCCGCCCGGGTTGGGGATGACCCGCTGGCCGTGGGTGCGGCGCATGAGGGCGCCCAACGAGGCGGCGAACCGGTCGCCGGCGTCGATGTCCACGCCCGAGGAGGCGTAGGTCAGGGCTCCTTTGGAGGGAGCCGGGCCGGGTTTGGGGGCGTGTTTGGCGGGCACGGAGGGCAGGATACGCCGGCCCGGAGGGGGACGGGTGCATACCATGCGGACCCCACGCGGCGAACGCGCCCCGGCGGGCATCACCACGCTTCGAGCACCGGAGGAACCATGGGCGAATCACGCTTGTTCACGTCTGAATCCGTTTCCATGGGGCACCCGGACAAGGTCTCCGACCAGATCTCCGACGCGATCCTCGACGCGATGCTCAAGGACGACCCCAACTCCCGCGTCGCCGTCGAGACGATGGTCGCGACGGGGCTGGTGGTCGTCGCCGGCGAGGTGACAACCAAGACCTACGTGGACATCCCCGAGGTCGTCCGCGAGACGATCCGCGAGATGGGGTACACCGACGCGAACATGCGGTTCGACTCCGAGAGCTGCGCCGTGATGGTCGCCCTGAACAAGCAGAGCCCGGACATCGGCCGCGGCGTGGACTCCGAGGGCGCCGGCGACCAGGGCATGATGTTCGGGTACGCCTGC
>BQJQ01000075.1 GCA_021604785.1 Phycisphaeraceae bacterium | reverse complement strand
CCGGCGTCCACCGCCGAGCGTGCCTCGGTCATGGATGTCGTCGAGACACCCACGATCGCCCCCGCCCCGAGCACCCGCCGCGCATCCGCAACCGAGAGATCGCCCTGCCCGAGGTGCACGCCGTCGGCCCCCGCCGCCAACGCCACGTCCGCACGGTCGTTGACGATCACCGCCACCCCGCGCGGGCGGGCGGCCGCGACCACGCGCCGGGCGATCTCCGCGAACGCGCGCCCGCCGAGGGTCTTTTCGCGCACCTGGATGCAGTCCGCGCCCCCGTCTATCGCCTCGCCGACCACGTCCTCCGGCTCGCGCCCCGCGCACAGATCCCGCGACACGATCACGCACAACGCCCACTGCGGCGCCCGCGCCAGCAGCGAACCCACAACCGCGCGCTCAAGCTCGTACACCCGGTACCGCAGTGCCTCGAACGGCGATCCGTCGGCGCCGAGCGTCTTGGCCGATTCCTCGATCACCCGCAGCGCCTCGCCCGCCCGGGCCGCGCCCGCAGCCGCGATATCTGCCAAGCCACTCCGGGAGCGTTCGCCGCCGGTGGTGACCGCTGTCCCCACGTCCCCCGACGTGTCCCGTGCTCCGACCAGCGCCGACCGCGCCACGGGCAGGGCATCCAGAGCCGCCCGCAGATCGTGGCGGATCGCCTTCGCCTCGGCGCACGCCGCCGCGTCATCGAGGGCGAACCGGGCGACATCCTCCAGCGCCCGCACCCCCTCGCGGCACCGGTTCGCGTTCGCGTCGATCATTCTGGAAAGAACGTCCATGGGTCGTGGTCCGCCCCCCGCGGGTCGGGCACAATAGGTCGTGCCCGATTCCACCGATCTTTTGCCCGAGCCCACGCCGCCCCTGCTGCCCGGGATCCGGGTGGTCCGTCCCTCGGCGGACGAGGCGATCGACGCGGTCTGCGCGGACCTCTTCCTCCAGGCCCGCGGGTGCGCGCAGACCTTCGGCGACGTCCACCTCGCCTTCGAGCCCACGCCCCGGGTGCTCGCCGTCGTGATGCGGCTGATGGTCGATCCGCTCTACCGCGAGTTGCCCTGGTCGAGCGCGCACGTCTGGATCACCGCCGACGGCCCGCACCCGCCCGACGACGAGCGGTCCGGGTTCGCCGAGCTCGCCGGGCTGTTGGGCGAGCACGCGGGCATCCCGCCCGGGCAGCTCCACGCGATCGGCGTGGGCGAGCCGCGCGCCGACGAGGCGTACGAAGCCGAGCTCCGCCGGTGCCTGTCGCACCGCGACGCGGGGCACGGGCGCCTGGACTTTGTCGTCACGGCCCTCGACGAGCGCGCGGGCGTGGGCGGTCTGGTGGAGGGCGCCGCGGAGGCGCCCGCCGGCACGCTGGCCATCGCGGCGTCGTCGGACGCGGGCCCGCGGGTCTCGCTGACCCTGGGCACGCTCAACGCGGCCCGGTGCGTCGCGGTCGTCGCGACGGGCGCCGAACTGTCCGACGCGCTCGGGCGTGTCGTCCGGGGCGAGGGGGTCGGCGCGTCGGTCGCGCCCCTCGCGGGCGAGCACCGCTGGTACCTCGATCACGACGCGTGCGCCCCGGGCGCCGGGGAGCAGAACGCATGAGCACGATCGAGCCCAACCCCCGCGTGACCTTCGCGGTGCTGCACGAGGACGACGAATTGGCGGTGGTCTCGAAGCCGGCGCGCGTGGTGACGCACCCGGGCGTGGGGCACGAGCACGACACGCTGCTGAACGGTTTGTTTGCGCGCTGGGGGGACAAGCTCAACCAGATGGGCGCCGGCCGCGACTGGGGGCTGGTGCACCGGCTGGACCGCGAGACGAGCGGCGTGATCGCGGTGGCGTTGTCGCACCGGGCGTACGACGGGCTGCGCGCGCAGTTCGCCGAGCGGAAGGTCGCCAAGTTCTACTGGGCGGTGACGCACAAGCCGCCGCGCGAGCCCAGCGGCGTGATCCGACGCCCGATCGCCGAGGCGGTCTCGCGCACAAGCAAATACACGTCGGTCAAGACGGGCAAGGTCAGCGCGTCGGGCAAGCCCGCGGTGACGGCGTACCGCGTGCTCGCCGAGAGCCCGCACGCGGCGCTGGTCGAGGTCCGCCCGGTGACGGGGCGCCTGCACCAGGTGCGGGTGCACATGAACCTGATCGGGTGCGCGATCGTGGGCGATTCGACCTACGGGCCCAAGCGGGCGGCCGAGGCGGCGCCGCGGCTGGGGCTGCACGCGCACCGGCTGAAGTTTGACCACCCTGTGACGGGCGAGACGGTCGATGTGCGCACGAAGTGGCCGCAGGACCTGCGGCCGCTGCTCAAGAAGATGCAGCTGCCGCGGCCGGACCTGAGTGTGTCCGCCGGCGGGCTGCTGCCCGACGAGGACGAGGGGATCGAGACGGACCTCGGCAATATCGGCGACGATGCGTTCGAGGGTTCACCCGAGTGAGTGGGCGGGGTCGAGGCAGGCCATCAGGTCCGCCGCGACGCGGTCGGCGAAGAGGAAGCCGGCGTCGGTGAGGCGCAGGCGATCGGCGTCGTCGGAGATCCAGCCGTGCGAGTCGTGCCCGGCGAGCGCGCGATCGAGGCGATCGACGGCGGCGGGTTCGATCGCCTCGGCGCGGGCGCGCAGGGCGGCGCGGTCGAGGCCCTCGCTCAGGCGCACGCCGGTCATGATCCACTCGGCGAGGTTTCGGCGCGGCTCGGGCGGCTCGTGCTCGACGATGCGCGCAAACCCGGCGTCCTCGCCTTCGAGGTATTCATCCAGGCGCGGCACGTTCTTCCACCGGTGCCCGCCCATGTTCCCCGAGGCGCTGGGGCCCGCGGCGAGCCAGTCGTGCTGACGCCAGTACGCCATGTTGTGGCGGCACTCGGCGCCGGGTCGGGCGAAGTTGCTCACCTCGTAGCGTTCGAGCCCCGCCGCGCGCACGGCGGTGACGGTGTGCTCGTAGAGGTCGGCTTCGAGGTCATGGTCGGCGGGGGCGAACTCGCCGCGGGCCATTCGGGCGGTCATCGCGGTGCCCGGCTCGTAGGTGAGCGCGTAGCAGCTGATGTGCTCGGTGCCCAGCGCGAGCGCGCGGGCGAGGTCGTTCGCCCAGTCTTCGAGGGTCTGGCCCGGGATGGCGAAGATGAGGTCCACCGATTGGCGCGCGATGCCGGCGGCCCGCGCCAGCTCGACGGCCCGCGCGACGTTCGCCGGGTCGTGGCGGCGTTCGAGGGTGATGAGGTGGCGCTTGTCGTACGACTGCGCGCCGACCGAGACGCGGTTGACCCCGCCGGCGGCGAGGGTGCGCATCAGCTCTGGGGTGACGGTCTCGGGGTTGGCTTCAATCGTGAACTCGCCGGTGCCTTCGCGGATGGTCGCGAGGTCGAACCGGTCGGCGAGGCGTTCGAGGATCTGCTGCCAGAGGTGGGGCGCGAGGAGGGTGGGGGTGCCGCCGCCGACGAAGATGGTGTCAAGCGGGCCGGCGAGGGGGGCCAGGGCGTCGAGTTCGCGGCAGAGGCGGTCGGTGAATTCAGCCTGGCGGTCTTGGCGGTCGACGATCGAGTAGAAATCGCAGTAGTGGCACTTGTGCGCGCAGAACGGGACGTGGAAGTAGAGCGATCTGACGGGCTCGGAACCGGTCAGCGGGGCAAGAACCGTGCGGGCACTCCCGAGGGAGCGTTGCCGGAGGACCCTGATCTCGATATCGTCGGGCATGCTCGGAGGGTCTGCGTGGGGCCTGTTCGGGTCGTGGGTTCGGACGCTGACGGCAGCGATGACGAAGGGTAGTGGGCTTTGGACGTTGTGCTGATCCGTGTGCAGGAAGACGGCTCGACCGCCGAGGTCCCGCTGTCGGGCGAGAAGACCGTGTTCGGGCGCGGCGAGGACTGCACGGTCCGCGTGCCCGCGGGGAGCGTGTCTCGCACGCACTGCACGATCACGGTCTCGGACGAGGGCTCGATCACGATCCGCGATCTGGGATCGTCGAACGGCACGTTCGTGAACCAGGAACGCATTGATGAGCGCTCGCTGTCGGCGGGAGATCTTGTCTCGTTCGGTGGGTTCGTGTTTGTCGTACGTGTGAACGGGGACCCGGACGAGATCGACGCGGAATTGATGCACGAGGACGGTCTGCCCGAGGAGGGCGCGGGCAAGCCTGCCAAAGCAGGTCCGGCGCACCCGACGCAGACGGGGACCACGACGCCCGAGCCGCCCAAGCGTGAGTCGCTTGTGCCGGCGGGGGATCTGGACGAGTCGAGCGTGATCGACTTCGACTTTGATCTGGACGAGGACGAGGACGACCAGCCGCCGCTGTGACGCCGACCCGGGGTGGTTAGGCCTGGGGCTGTTGTGCGGGGGCGGCTTCGGGCTTCTTTTTATCCGGGATGCGGATGACGGTGCCGCAGTTGCGGCAGCGGACGTTCTTGCCGCGCGCGCTCTCGGGGACCGCGAGGACCTTGCGGCAGACCAGTGCGGGGCACATGATGCGGATGCTGGGATCGGGCACCGGGGGCTCCTTGGGGTGGACGCAGGGATATCGGTCGGGAGGGCGCGCGGCTTTGGCATGATCCGGTCGCGGGGCGTTTTCGGACGTTCCGAGGGTGCGGCGGGGGGCGTGGGTGGTCGGGCCACTATGGTTGGTCCGGCGCGGGCGGTGCCGGGAAGATGGAGCGGCGATGGGCGAGGGCGAACAGGCGAATCGGGCGGGCACGGCGTCGGCGGTGGTCGGGCTGCAGTGGGGCGACGAGGGCAAGGGCAAGCTCGTCGATCTCCTCGCGCCCGAGCACGACGCGGTGGTGCGGTACAACGGCGGGGCGAACGCCGGGCACACGGTGGTCGTCGGTGGGGAGAAGTATGCCCTGCACCTGGTGCCGTCGGGGATTTTGGCGCCCAACGCGTTGGCGGTGATTGGCAATGGGGTGGTGGTGGACCCGGAGCGGTTGCTCGAGGAACTCGACGGGCTGAGCGCGCGGGGGGTGGATGTCTCGAGGCTTGTGGTGTCCGACCGGGCGCACGTGGTGGTGGATTACCACAAGGCGGAGGACGAGCTGCGTGAGACGCTGCTGGGGCGCGCGGCTGAGCACGGGCAGCAGGGGGCGGGGCCGAAGAAGGCGGTGAGCGCGATCGGGACGACAAAGCGCGGGATCGGGCCGGCGTACGCGGACAAGGTGACGCGGGCGCACGCGGTGCGGATCGGCGACTTGTTGCGCCCGGACGTGCTGGCGGCGAAGCTGGAATTGGCGTGCGAGCTCAAGAACGCGCTGTTCCGGACGCTGGCGGCGGACGGCGCCCCGCCGGTGAAGTTTGATGCGCAGGAGCTGACGGGGCAGTTGGTCGCCTTGGGCGAGCGTTTGCGGCCGATGATCAAGGACACGACGTACTTGCTGCACGACCTGCTGGGCGCGGGCAAGCGGGTGCTGTTTGAGGGCGCGAACGCGACGATGCTGGACGTGGACCACGGGACATTCCCGTACGTGACGAGTTCGAACTCGTCGGCGTTGGGGATCGGGACCGGGACGGGCGTGCCGCCCCAGCGGATCGGGCGGATCATCGGGGTGGTCAAGGCGTATTCGACGCGCGTCGGCGGCGGGCCCATGCCCACCGAGCTGCACGATGAGTTGGGCGAGAAGATCCGCCAGCGGGGGCGCGAGTTTGGGACGACGACGGGCCGGCCGCGCAGGGTGGGGTGGTTGGATCTGGTCGCGGTGAAGTACGCGGCGATGGTCTCGGGCGTCACCGAAGTCTGCGTGACGCTGCTCGACGTGCTCGATGATCTGGACGAGTTAATGGTCTGCACGACGTACCGGCTGGCGGACGGGACCGAGACGGACCGGTTCCTGCCCGACGGTTTTGACCTTGCCGAGGCGACGCCGGTGTACGAGACGGTCGGCGGGTTCGGGGGCACGGTGGGCGATGTCCGCGATGGGGACGAACTGCCGGCGGGTGCCCGGGCGTACCTGGGGTTGATCGAGCGGGCGGTAGGCGTGCCGGTGCGGACGGTCTCGGTCGGGCCCGATCGGGAGCAGACGATCTTCATGGCGTCGGGCGTCGGGGCAACACGGGCGGGGGTGACGGGTTGAGCGAGGCGGGGGCATCTGCGGAGCGGGCGGCGGCGGCCGTGGGCGCGTTCGACGACGCGGCGGCGGTCGCGGCGCTGGCGCGGATGCGCCGCATCAACCCACAGGCGGACCCCGCGACGCACCTGCCCGACGTGCACCCTGCCAAGATCCCGCGGCACATCGCGATCATCATGGACGGCAACGGGCGGTGGGCCGAGGAACGCGGGTTCCCGCGTATCTTCGGGCACCGGTCCGGGGCGGCGGCGGTGCGGTCGACGATCGAGGAGTGCGGCAGGATCGGCGTGGAGTGCGTGACGCTGTACTCGTTCTCGAGCGAGAACTGGAAGCGGCCGAGCGACGAGGTCAACGCGCTGATGGACCTGTGCGTGATGTATTGCGACGGGCAGACCGAGGCGCTGGTGCGCGAGAACATCCGGCTGCGGGTGATCGGGCGGCGCGAGGGGCTGCCGGCGGACGTGGTCGCGGCGCTCGATCGAGTCGAGGGTGCCACCGCGGGGTGCACGGGCAACACGCTGTGCCTGGCGCTGAACTACGGCTCGCGGGCGGAGATCGCCGACGCGGCCAAGCGGATCGCGCGGGACGTCGCGGCGGGGAGGCTCGACCCCGAGGCGGTGGACGAGTCGGCGATGGACGAGCGGCTGGACACGGCGGGGATGCCCGACCCGGAGCTGCTGGTGCGGACCGCCGGCGAGATGCGGGTCAGCAATTTCCTGCTGTGGCAGATCAGCTACGCGGAGTTGCACGTCGCCCAGGTGTGCTGGCCGGACTTCGGGCCCGAGCAGCTCAAGGCGGCGGTGCGGGACTTTGCGTCGCGGAAGCGGCGGTTTGGTGGGCTGGATCTGGAGCCGTAGGCGTCGGGTCGATACGGGGTTGGCGCTTGCGGCTCGGGGAGCGGCCGGTTGAAAACCGGCCCCACCAAGACCCCTCACCCCGGCCCTCTCCCCGGGGGGGAGAGGGAGGGATCTCGCTTGCGGTCATAGCATCGCCCCCGTGCTTGTCTACCGCCTGACCCTGGGACCGGTCTTGATCCTCGCGATCATCGCGGCGGCGTTTGGCGACCAGTGGATGGACTCGGTCGCGATGCCCGGGTTCGCGTCCGGGTGGACGGGGGACGGGACGTTCCCGCCTTGCATGTTTGTGCTGCCGATCACGGTGCTGCTGAGCGTAGTGGCGTCGCGGGAATTGAGCGCGCTGCTGAAGTCCAAGGGCGTCGAGGCGGCGCGGCGTGTGAACGCGACGCTGGCGGTGGCGGGGCTGCTGCTGGCGGCGTTCGTGCCCTCGGGGTGGTCGGGCGTGGGCGGGGCGGGGGTGATCAACGCGTCGGTGGGGCTGGTGATCGTGGGTTCGATCGCGTATTACGCGCGCGGGCAGCGGGTCGAGGGGATGCTGGCGGCGGCGGGCGGGGCGCTGATGAGCTTCGCGTACCTCGGGCTCTTGATGGGGTTCGCGGTGCTGATCCGGCGGGAGCAGTCGGTCTGGGTGCTGGTCTGGGTCGTGGTGGTGACCAAGTCGTGCGACATCGGGGCGTTTTTCACAGGGACGGCGATCGGGAAGCGGAAGCTAATCCCGTGGCTGAGCCCGGGCAAGACGTGGGAGGGACTGTTCGGCGGGCTGGCGACGTCGGCGGTGGTCGGGGCATTGGGGGTGGTGGCGCTGGAGTCGTGGGCGGGCGTGCGGGTGTCCGGGCCTTGGGCGGCGGCGGGCGCCGGGGTGGTGTTCGGGTTCGTGGGCCAGTGCGGGGACCTCTTGGCGAGCCTGCTCAAGCGGGACGCGGGTGTGAAGGACTCGGGGCGGACGCTGCCCGGGTTCGGGGGTGTGTTGGACGTGATTGATTCGCCGTTGCTGGTGCTTCCGGTGGCGTTCTGGTGGGTGCGGTCGGTGGCGGGGGTGGGGTGATGACAATCGGTTCGGGGAATCGGTCACACCGGCGCGTCGGTGGGGGATACACTGAGTTGGTGATTGAATTTCGTGCAGTGGCGGAGGGCTCATGGGCGTAACCGACAAGCTCCACCGGGTTTTCGAGGTGGATCGTCAGATGCGGGGTCTGCAGTCGAGGCTGCGGGCGGCCGAGCGTTTCTTGGCTGAGCAGGAGCGTCAGATCGGCGAGCTCGAGACGAGCCTCGCGTCGCTCAAGAGCCAGCTGCGCCAGCTCACGGCCAGTTCATCCAACTCGGAGGGCGAGGTGACGCGTTTGGACGCGCACATCGAGGAACTCCGCGAGCGGATGAACAACGCGACGAACAACAAGGAATACAAGGCGCTGCTCACGGAGGTGAACACCTTCAAGGAGCAGAAGACGGCCGCCGAGGGCGAGGCGGTCGGGCAGCTCGAGACGGTGGACCGGCTCAAGGAGCAGGTCGCGTCGCACGAGGAGTCGCTGGCCGAGCGGACGAAGGTCCGCAAAGTCGCCAAGTCGGACCGCGATCAGCGGGCCGACGAGATCAAGGACAAGCTGGCCGAGCTGCAGGGGCAGCGCGAGGCGTTGGTGGCCGATGTTCCGGCGCACGTGATGAGCGTGTACGTCGAGCTGATCGAGGTGCGCGAGGACGAGGCGATGGCGCCGATCGAGATCGCGGACCGCAAGCGGCACGAGTATCACTGCGGGTCGTGCATGATGAGCCTGCCGGTCGAGACGATGAGCGCGCTGCTGAGCCACGGCGAGCTGACGCGGTGCGTCTCGTGCGGGTGCATCCTGTACCTCGAAGAGTCGACCCGCGAGGCGATGGCTGCCAAGCGCTGAGCTCCCACGGACGCGGGGCGAACCGATTCCTGAACCTACCGCGATGACCCACGATGCGAGCACCGATGGGTCGTGTTTGCGTGTGCCGGGGCTGTTGGTGCGCTGGTGGGCGCGGTGGGGGTGCTACGTCGCGCCGGCGTTGATCTTCCTGGCGTTGACGCTGCCGAAGCTGGGCCAGGGCGGGTTCCGGACCGACACCGGGCGGTACGCCGCGGTGGGGCTGCAGATGTGGCGGACGGGCGAGTTCTGGACGCCCTACCTCCAGCCCGACACAGAGTATTTCAACAAGCCGCCGCTGGTGCTGTGGATTCATGGCGCGGCGCTGGAGGTGCTGGACGTGGGTGTCTGGCAGGCGCGGCTGCCCAGCGTGCTCGCGGCGTTGGGTTGCGTGCTGGTGCTGGTCGCGATCACACGCCGGTACGCGAACCGGACGAGGGCGCTGATGGTCGGCGTGGCGTTGGCGACGACGCTCGAGTTCTTCCGGCGGACCAAAGAGGTCTCCATCGACATGTGGCAGGTGCTGTTCCTGCTGGGGGCGGTGTGGTGCGTGTCGGTCGCGGTGACGCGTGCCCGCCAGCGTGCGGCGGGCGACGCGGGGTGGTTTGCGCTTGCGGGCGTGGGCATCGGGCTGGCGTTGCTGTGCAAGCCGTTGGCGGGGTTGCTGGCGGTGCCGATCCTTGGCGTGTGGCTGCTGTCGGCGGGGCAGTGGCGGCGGGTTGGGTGGCTGGCGCTCACGACGCTGGTCGCGGTGGTGGTGGCGGGGCCGTGGCACGTCAGCATGGCGCAGATCCACGGCGAGGCGTTCACCGGGCAGTACTTCGGCAAGGAGATCGCCGACCGTGCCGCGGGCGAGATCATGTCTGAGCCGTGGTTTTACTACTTCAACGAGATGGTGCAGTACCACTGGCCCTGGCTCGGGGCGGCGGTCGGCGGGTTGATCGGGTGGCTGATCAACTTCCCGCGCGGGTTCGGGCGGGCGGACCGGCGGGGGCTGCTGCTGGGCGTGGTGTGGTCGGTGGGGTGGCTGGCGTTGCTGAGTTCATTCCCGGACAAGCGACCGCGGTACGGGCTGCTGTTTTACCCGGGGCTGGCGTTGGTGTCGGGGATCTGGCTGTTCGACGTGGTGCCAGTTGCGTGGCGCCGGTCTTTGGTGCGCAAGCTCGCGGTGATCGTCGCGGTGGTGGGCGTGGGGGGGCTGGGGTTGGCGTTGGCGCCGGTGCGGGTGAACAGGCCGGCGGATCCGGGGTACGCCGCGGTGGGGGAGTGGATGAACGCGCACCCGGAGCGTCCGGTGATGATCGGGACGATCGGGTCCAACGAGAACGGGTGGGTGTATCTGCTGACCGGGCGGTGGGCGTACCGCGTGGGCGGTGAGGCGTATCCCGAGGCGCCGGCGGGGGCGGTCTGGGTGTGGATCGAGCACGAGACGCCCAAGCGGAAGCTGCCGCGGGGTCACGAGGTGATTCTGGATGTTGGTGCGGCGCGGCTGAGCGAGCGGCCGTGAGCGTCTAGAAGAGCGACGCTTCGGACGTGACGATCGGCTTGATCTCCAGGCGGATGCCCAGGTGATCGGCGGCGGCCGCGGTGAGCGCGCGGCCGCGGCGGGTGCGGGCGAGGAACCCGATCTGCAGCAGGTAGGGCTCGACGACGTCCTCGAGCGTGCCCGAGTCTTCGTTCATGGTGGCGGCGACGGTCTCGAGCCCGACGGGGCCGCCCTTGTAGGTCGTCGCGATGATGCGGAGGTAGGTGCGGTCGAGTTCGTCGAGCCCGAGGTGGTCGACGCCTTCGAGGGCGAGGGCGTCCTCGACAACGAGGGCGGAGATTTGCCCGTTGGCTTTGACCTGGGCGTAGTCGCGGACGCGCCTCAGGAGGCGGTTGGCGATGCGGGGGGTGCCCCGCGAGCGTTTGGCGATGATCTCGACGGCGTTGTCGTCGGCCGGACCGATGCCCATGAGCCCGGCGGAGCGTTCGACGATCGAGAAGAGGTCGTCAACCTCGTAGTACCGCAGGTGGTGCACCAGCCCGAACCGCGAGCGGAGCGGGGCTGACAGCAGCCCGGCCCGCGTGGTGGCGCCGATGAGCGTGAAGGGCTCGCACTTGATCTGCACGGTCCGGGCGTTGAGGCCCGAGTCGAGGCAGACGTCGATGCGGAAGTCCTCCATCGCGGGGTAGATGAACTCTTCGACGGGGGCCGGGAGGCGGTGGATCTCGTCGATGAAGAGCACGTCGCCCGGGCCCAGGCGGGTGAGGGCGGAGACGAGGTCGGTGCCTTTTCCGAGGGCGGGGCCGCTGGTGGTGTGGACGCGGGTGCCGAGTTCGCGGGCGACGACGTGGGCGAGGGTGGTCTTGCCCAGGCCGGGTGGGCCGTGGAGGAGGAGGTGCTCGAGGTGCGCGCCGCCGATGGCATCGCCCGCGGCTTTGCGTTCCGCGACGGCCTGGACTGATATGGACAGGCGTTCGATCAGCTCGCCCTGCCCGACGTACTCGTCGAAGGACTCGGGGCGGAGCGCCCAGTTGACGCGCGACTCCTCGGGCGTCTCGGTCGGCGAGATGAGGCGTTCGGCGGCCATGGTGCGCAGTGTATCGGCGTGCCGGACAGAAGCCGGCCAACCGCCCTTCTGATCGACCCCGGGGCCCGGTTAGGAGGCGGCCTTCTCGATCTTCATCCACGGGCCCGCGGGCTCGACGTCCTCGACCTCATCCGCGACGGGCTCGGCCTTTGCCTTCTTGGCCTTCTTCTTGCCCATGACGCGGTCGAGTTCCTCGGGCGTGCGGGGCAGGCGCGTCGGGGCGCTGGCGAGCTGGTACGCGACGACGGCGGAGTTGGTGGACGACTGCTTGAGGTACCCGGGGATCGCCTGATCGAGCGTGTCGTGCTGCGTGTGCCAGGCGGCCCGGTAGTTGGCGCGGCCGATCTCGTCCCAGAAGAACCCGGGGACGCCGCGGCGGTTGAAGGACGCGTGGTCCGAGCCGCCGTGCGTCTTGATCTCGTCGCCGGTGGGGCGGATGTTGACGTTCATGTAGCCGGCCCAGGCGTCGTTTTCCTTGTCGTCGTCACCCATGAGGCGGTCGTGGTCCTCGCTGTCGTAGAAGAGCCCGTTGAGCGGGGCGGTGGCGGCGGCGAGGTAGGGGACCATGAAGTCCGCGGCGGGCGTGCCGCCCTGGTAGTTGGTGCCGCCGTCGTCGACGAAGACGGCCGAGATCTTCTCGAGCTCGGCATCCGAGAGGGAGTCGGCGTACGCCTTGGACCCGAGCAGGCCCTGCTCCTCGCCGGTCCAGAGAATGAACCGGACGGTGCGTTTGGGCTCAGCGCCGGACGCCATGAGCAGGCGGGCGGCTTCCATCATGACCGACGAGCCGGTGCCGTTGTCCACGGTGCCCTTGGAGCCCGGGCCGTCCCACGAATCGAGGTGGGCGGACATGATCACGACCTCGTCGGGCAGCTCGGTGCCCGGGATCTCGGCGATGACGTTGTGGCAGGCGATCGGGCCGGCGGTGAGCGTGTGGTTGAGGTCGAACTCGACCTCGATCGGCGCGCCGTCGGCGACGCGCGAGTTGATGTAGTCGTAGTCCACCGAGCGGACGTTGACCTCGACGTCGCGCTCGTAGTCGCTCAGCGGCATCTCGTCCCACCCGTTCTTGCGGGTGGTCCAGACGCGGTCGGCATCGCGCGAGCTGGAGATGAACCCGAGGGGCTCGAGCTCAAGCACGCGGGCGAGCAGGGCGCGGTCGATCTGCGTGTTGTCGGAATCGTCGTCGTCTGACGCCTCGGCTTCGGTGCCGTCGTTGTACGTCATCTCGATGGGGTAGACGTTGCCCGAGGAACTGGTGGACTCGCCGGTGAGGGTCTCGCCGTCGATGGTGAGGGTGATGTTGCTCTTGCCCATGTCGTGCTTCCACTCGAAGGTGAGCACGCCCGCCTCGGCGTCGTAGGCGGCGGCGGAGATGGGCCCGGTGGAGAACCCGGGGATGGAGAGGGTGCCGGTGATCTCGTCGGCGTCGAGCTCGGAGAGCTCGAGCCAGGTCGCGATCGGGTTGCCAGAGTACTGGTAGGTGCCCGCCCAGTGCGCGCCGGAGGGGGTGTCGCCCCAGGTCGCTTCGCCCGCAGCGTGCGGGTCGCCGGACGCGGCGGCTTCGGCGCCGACGCGGACCTCTTCGCGGAGGGCCGTGCGCTCGCGCATGAGGTAGCCCACCGAGCGGATGCCGCGCCGGTCGGAGCTGTGGGCTTCGGGGATGAGGACCCAGGCGCCGGTGATGGCGTCTCCCATGGAGGCGGCGTCGTCGAGGGACTCGGGCATGCGGACGACCGGGCCGCGGGCGGGGCCGTCGGTGCCGCGGGTCCACGAGAGGGTGGTGAATTCGAGGTCGCGGATGTTGGTCATCTCATCGTCGCGGCCCGGCGC
>BQJQ01000074.1 GCA_021604785.1 Phycisphaeraceae bacterium | reverse complement strand
CCACCGCCCGCATGACCCGCCGCGCCGCCCTCGGTGTCATCGGCACCGGTATGCTCGCCGGCTGCGCCCTCTCGTCCACCGGGCCGGGCAAGCCCGCGACGCCAGGCGCCAAAGACCGCCCCACCCCGCCGGGCACGCCCGACACCGCACGCTTTGGCATCTCCCTCGCCCAATGGAGCCTGCACAAGCCCCTCTTCGCCGGCGAGATCGACAACCTCGACTTCCCCCGCGAGGCCGCCGCGATGGGCTTCGCCGGCATCGAGTACGTCAACGCCTTCTTCAAGGACAAAGCGACAGACGACGCCTACCTCTCCCGCCTCGACTCACGCTGCTCGGACGAGGGCGTCGAGTCGCTGCTGATCATGGTGGACGGCGAGGGCCGCCTCGGCGCGCCCGACGCGGGCGAACGCGCCAAAGCCGTCGAGGACCACGTCCGCTGGCTCAGCGCCGCCCACCGGCTCGGGTGCCACTCCATCCGTGTCAACGCGTCGAGCGAGGGCGAGTGGGACGAGCAGCAGAAGCTCGCCGCGGACGGCCTCCGCGCCCTGTGCGAGCGGGCCGAGCAGTACAACCTCAACGTCATCGTCGAGAACCACGGCGGCCCGACCTCCAACGGCACGTGGCTCGTCGGCACCATCAAGCGCGTCGACCACCCCCTCGCCGGCACCCTGCCCGACTTCGGCAACTTCTGCTACGACTGGGGCAAAGCCGACGACCCGAGCCAGTGGTACGACCGGTACCAGGGCGTCCGCGAGCTGCTCCCGTACGCCAAAGCGCTCAGCGCCAAGTCGTACGACTTCGACGACGCCGGCAACGAGACGAAGACCGACTACGCCCGCATGGCCGGCATCATCGAGAAGTCCACGTACCGCGGCTGGATCGGCGTGGAGTACGAGGGCGAACGGATCCCGCCGCGTGAGGGCTCGAAGCTGACCAAGGCCCTGCTCGAGCGTGTGCTCCCGACCGTCTGATTCTCAGTCCAGGTCATCCCCAGCAACGCGCACTTTACGGCGCCCCCCGGGCAGCCACGCGTCCGCAAGGGCAAGCAACCCGAGCAGCCCGACGCCAACGCTCGCTGCAAACCCGCCGACGACGATCGCCCATGTCCACCCGGGGCTCCGGGTGCGCGCCAGCCACTGCCCGCCGAAATCCCCGATCAGCCCCACCGCCGTGACGATCACCACCGCCCCCACCAACGCCCGCGGCCATCGCGTCATCCCCGCCAACAACGCCAGCACCAGCGAGCACGTCGCCATCGAAGGCAGGTGCGCGTGGATGCTCGCGACCAGCACCTTCTTGTCCTTCGGTTTGATCACCTTCGATTCGGCCTGCCCGAACACATCGTCCGGGTAGTCCAACATCGGTTCCGCCTTGACCTCCGCAGCCGACGACCGTGAGTGGCACTCCAGACACGAGATCGCGATCACGTCCGCCGGCATCGCGTCGCCCAGATCGAAATTCTCGTAGTCCGCCCGCACCGTGTCCGACGTCAGCCACGCGATCAGCGCGGCCCGATCCATGTCCGCCAGGTCATCCGGATGCCCGCGCTCGAGCGCGCCGAGCATCGGGCTGGGCACGGTCGCCCCGGCATACGCGCCCTGGATGTCTGTGAACGTCAGCTTCGGGCGTTCGTCGCGGTTCTCGTAGTGCTGCTTGAGGTACATCCCCGCGACCATGTACCCGCCGACAAGGCAGATCACCAGCAGCCCAACGCCGACGCGCCAAAGGAGCCCAAAGTCACTCAATCGTGGGAGGTCGTGCTTCAACCGTGCGCTCCTGATGGGTCAGCTGACCGCCGAGAGATCGATCTTCGTGCGCTCGCCGCTCATCACCGCACGGTGGGCCGCGATGCCCACCGCCGTGGCGCGCGCGGCTTCGTCCACGCTCGTCGCGGGCGCCGAGCCATCACCGATCGACGCGACCCAATCGTCCAACGCGTACCACAGCGACGAGTTGGGCAGCCCCACGCCCTCCTTGAGCTTGCCCTGCTCGGCGAGCTGCGTCGCGCCCGCGATCAGCGTGATCCCCTCCTCGTTGTGGAACTGCTGGCGGTTCGCGTAGACCTCCCACCCCTGCGTCGGGGCGTCGGCCTCCTTGAACATCCACCCGTGCGTCCACGAGAGCTTGATCGCCGCGTTCGTGCCGTGGAAGACCTCGTACTTGGACCCGTACGAGTTCGCCAGCGTCGCGGAATACTCGAGCACGACGCCGTCGTCCCACTCGAGGACCGTCATGATCGTGTCCGGGATTTCGCGCCCGTCCTGGTGCAGCCGCGTCGAGCCCCACCCCGTCACCGAGGTCGGGTACGACCCGCGGTACCAGTTGAAGACGTCGTACTGCTGCGTGCCCCACTCGCCGGCGAGCCCGGTCGATACCTCCGGGTTCAGACGCCAGTTGACGAGCTTGTCGTCATCCCCACCCCGCACCGGCATCTGCCACGATGTCTTCCGGTTGTTCTGCGCACGCAGCGAGACGGTGTCCCGCACCGAGTCGGACAGGAAGAACCCGCGCGCGAGCGTGTAGACCGGGTTGGCCCGCCCGTGCAGCCCCGCCGCAACGACTGCCCCCGACGACCGCGCCGCAGACGCGAGCGCCGCGCAGTCCTCGACCGTGTGCGCCAGCGGGCACTCGAGGTACACGTGCTTGCCCGACGCGATTGCTCGCTCGCCGATCGCCCGGTGCGTGGGCGTGGGCGTCGCGACGATCACCGCGTCGAACTCGCCCGACGCCCCCATGAGATCGTCGATGCTCGCGTACCCCTTCGCCCCCGCAGCCCGCCGTAGGCTTGATGCGAGCCGGCGTTCGTTCACGTCGCACACCGCCGACACACTCGCTCCGGGGATGCGGGCCAGCTCGCCCAGGATGTCGCGTCCCTGGCGCCCGGCACCGATCACCGCAACGCGCACGCCCTCAAGGTTCATGCCCGCGGATCGCCCGAGCGCGACCGAGGGCACCAGCGACATCGCCGCAAGCCCGCCCGCCGTCCGCACCATAAAGGCCCGCCGATCCAGCGGCCCGCCCCCATCACCAAGCTCCGCTCGTCCCTGTCCGCTCATGCTGCGCCGACCTCCGCCGGGAGGCGCACCGCGTGCGCGCCCGGGCCTTGTATGTCCCACCCGCCCCCATCGCCGAGCGATGCACGGGGCAAGATGCTGGTGAGTTGAGAATCCATCGCGCCCGGGTGGGCGCCGGTGACGATCAACGCTGTGGACCACGCGTCGCACACCGCGGCGCTCTCGCCGAGGACCGCCGCGAAGGGCGCCCCCGCGGCCGGCTGCCCGGTCTTCGGGTCGATCACGTGCCCCGCGACGGGTGCGCCGCCGTCATTGCGCGACACCGACAGCGATCCATCGACGAGCCCAACCACCGGCGCGTCATCGCCATCGCCCACGCGGACCGCCCACGGTCGCCCGTCGGGCGTCGGCCCGATCGCGCGGACGGTGCTCGTCCCGCCGTGAACGATCGCGTTGGTCACGCCCGCAGCCCGCAACTCGTCGATGACCAGGTCGATCACGAACCCCTTGGCAACCGCCCCGAAATCGAGCACCACGCCGGGCCCCCAAATCATCACACTGGGTGTGCGCGCGTCGAGCGTGACGTCGCCGAACCGCCCGCCCGCGACATCGAGCGCCCCACCGGACGCGGACCACACGCGGGCGCACACACCGAGCAGCTCCGCGAAGTCACGATCGACCCCGATCGGCTCGCCCGAGGGCTGATCCGCGAGCCACCGCACGTACGACCCGCGCTCGAACCGCGTCAGGCGCCCATGCCAGTCCGAGACCAGCCCGAGCGTATCCTCCGCGATCGCGCCCCACTGGGCGCGCGGCGCGTCGCAACCCGCGATGACAACTTCGAACCGCGTGCCCATCGCGGCACACGCCGCCCGCTCGAAAGACTCAGACACGCTTCGCCTGCATGGTCTCGGGATCAAAGGTGTACCCGTGCCCGTCCCAGATCGAGCTGGTCGCCAACGCCACCGCGACCATGACCTTGGACGCGAGGTCGATGTTGGAGACCGCCGGCTGGCGGGTCCGCATGCACTCAAGCCAGTTCAGACGCAGCTGATCCTGGTCGTTGCCGATGTCCTCGGACTTGATCGTCTCGGCGTCGATGTCGTCCACGTACGCACGTTCGGGGCGGATCGTGCAGTCGCGGCTGCCCAGGTACATGTTCGCCTTGTTGCCCCGGATCATGGTTTCGAGCCCGACCTCGTTGTTGGTCGCCCCCGCGACGAGCATCGTGTGCCCGTCCTCGAACTTCACGTTCAGGAAGACCTGGTCGTGGTTCTCCATGTCCATGTCGAGCATGTGCGACCCATTCGCCTGCACGTGCACGGGCCACCCCTGATCCAGCGCGTGGATCATCGGCGTCATCTCGTGGACCAAGAGGTCCCCGATGATGCCCGTCGAGAAGTCGCGGTACCGGCGCCAGCGGATGTACACCTTCGGGTCCCACTCGCGCGGGCCCAGGTGCCCGCACCAGGTGTCCCAGTCCAGGTTCTTGCCGGGCTGCCAACGGTCGTCGATGCCGTAGTAGTTCCACTCGCCGTTGGGCGTGTTGCGGCAATAGCTCGTCTGGCTCCACAGCGGCTTGCCGATCTTGCCTTCCTTGATCGCCTTGCGCGCGTTCACGTACTTGGGCAGAATCATCTTCTGCGTGCCGACCTGGAAGATCCGGTCCGGGTTGTCGAGCACGACCTTGCGGAGGTCCAGCGCCTGATCCAGGCGCAGCGTCATGGGCTTCTCGCAGTAGACGTCTTTGCCGGCAATCAGCGCGTCCATCGCGTGCTGGGCGTGCCAGTGCTCGGGCGACGCGACGAGCACGCCGTGGATGTCGTCGCGGGCGATGATCTCGTGGTAGTCGCGGGTGGTGTCGACGGTGCCGGTGCCCTGCTTCTCCTCGATGACGTTCTTGGCGCGCTCGGCGTGGAGGTCGTTGACGTCGGCGAGGGCGACGATCTGCACGTTGGCACGCCCGTCCTTGGCGAACTGGGAGAAGGCGCCGCAGTGCCCCGTGCCCATGCCGCCGGGCCCGATGACGGCCATGCGGATCGCTTCGCCGTTCTTGGGCGGATTGAGGCGCCCGGGGCGGACGGTCGGGCGCGTCGGGGCGGCCTGAGCCGGGCGGGCGGTGCCGGCGAGCCCGAAGAGTGCTGCGCTGCCCGCGATCGCGGCGCTGGTCGTCAGGAACGAGCGCCTCGTGGGGCCCGTGCCGCTGGTGAGAGCAGCGTGCGAATGGTCAGGGCCGTCGTTTTCGTGGCGCATGGGGGTCTCCCTCGGGGGTCCAAACGGGTCTGGATCGCGACAGGGTAGCATGTCCGCCGGAACGCGAAAGGGGAATCCTTGCTAACACGAATCGGGGTCTGTTCATGGTCGCTCGCGCCCGTCTCTGCGGACGATCTCGCCGGGCAAACTGCCCGCTGCGGCGTGGGATGCGTGCAACTCGCACTGGACCCGATCCGCGCCGGGCGGTGGTCCATCGAGAGCACACGCCGAGCCCTGAACGGTAGCGGAACCACCGTCTACTCGGGCATGATGGCAATGCACGGCGAGGATTACGCCACGATTGACGCGATCCGCGCGACCGGCGGCGTACGACCCGCGGCGACATGGGACGCGAACGTGAAAGCCGCCCACGACAACGCTGCGGTGGCGCGCGAGCTGGGCATCTACCTCGTCACGTTCCACGCCGGGTTTATCCCGGAGGACGAATCGGACCCCGAGAGAGAGACGATGATCGAGCGGGTCGCCGCGATCGCCCGCGCGTTCGGGGACCAGGGCGTCCGTGTCGCGCTCGAGACCGGGCAGGAATCGCCCGCGGCCCTCGCGGCCGTGCTCGCCGATGAACGCCTCGCGGAGGTCGGTGTGAACTTCGACCCCGCGAACATGGTGCTCTACGGCTCGGGCGATCCCATCGATGCGCTGCGGGTGCTGGCGCCCCGGGTGTCGCAGATCCACCTCAAGGACGCCGATCCCGCACCCGAGCCGGGCGTGTGGGGCACGGAGCAGCCCCTGGGCGAGGGGAGCGTGGATTGGGATGCTTTCTTTGCGCTCGTGCGCGAGCGCCTGCCGGGGGTGGGCCTGATCGTCGAACGCGAAGCCGGGGAGACGCGGATCGAAGATGTGCGCACGGCGGTCGCCCTCGCACGCTCGCACGGGGTGAGCGCGTGAGTGATTCAACCGGCATGATCGGCGTTGGGATCGTCGGGTATGGGTTCATGGGGGCGACGCACGCGCGCGCGTACGAGGCGGCCCGGCTCGACGGGCTGCCCTGCCGCGTCGTCGCGGTGTGCGACACCTTGGTCGAGTGCCTTGACGGTGCTGCCCAGGGCAACCTGGACACAGGCTCGGTGGCGGGCCCGACGGACGTTGAATTGGTGCGTGACCTCGACATGCTGCTTGCACGCGATGACGTGGACCTTGTGAGCGTGTGCACGCCGACGGACACGCACGTGGCTGTCGCGGTCAGGGCGCTCGAAGCGGGCAAGCACGTGCTCGTCGAGAAGCCGGTGGCGCTGACGGTCGAGCCGATCGAGCGGCTGGCCGAAGCAGCCCGCATCGCCGCGCGGCTGTGCATGCCGGCGATGTGCATGCGGTTCTGGCCCGCTTGGGCGTGGGCGCTCGACGCCGCCCGGGGTGGCCGGTACGGCAAGGTCCGGTCGGCGGCATTCCAACGTCTGGGGTCGCGCCCGGAGTGGTCTGACTTCTACGCCGACGCGGCCCGGTGCGGCGGGGCGCTGTTCGACCTGCACGTCCACGACGCGGACTTCGCGCTCGCCATGCTGGGCATGCCCGAGCTGGTCCACACGATGGGCAACCACGACCGGATGACCACGGCGTACGCGTTCCCCGGGGGCGTGCGGGCGACGGCTGAGGGATCGTGGGCGCAAAGCCCCGATGATCCGTTCGTGATGCGGTTCATCATCGAGTTCGAACGCGCATCGGCGACATTCGAGCTGGGGCGCGAGCCGGAGCTTGAGGTCATGGCCGATGGAGTGCGTATTGCGCCCGAGCTCGCCCCCGGGGTCGGGTACGACCACGAGGTGCGCGCGCTGGTGCGGGCGATCACCAAAGGCGCGGGAGAGCCGCCGGTCCCGCTCGCCGACGCGGCGGCGGTGACGCGGGTGCTGCTCGCCGAGCGCGAGAGCATGGAGACGTGGCGGCCGATCGCGATTGGGTGACAGGCCGTCGTCAGGCGGTGTCAGGCGTCGCCGCTGCAGCGAGCGGCTCGGGCGCGGGTTCACCTGAGCCCGAACCGACAGGCGAGCTCGACGTCCCACGTCCCTTGAACAGCAGCATGAACAGCACGAGCACCGCCAGCGCGAACGCCGCGGGGATGGCCCAGATCATCTTCCAGTCCTTCTCGCCGAGCTCGTTGGTGTACTCGCCGGTGAGCCAGAAGACGACCTTGGCCCCGATGATCATGCCCAGCCCCTGGGTGACGAAGACGAGGAAGCCCTGGGCCTGGCCGCGGATCTTGGCGGGGGTGTCGCGGTCGACGTAGATCATGCCGGTGACGAAGAAGAAGTCGTAGCAGATGCCGTGGAGGAGAACGCCGCCGAGGACCATCCACTTGATGTTGTCATCGGCAGCCGCGGCGAACAAGCCGTACCGCACGACCCACGCGAGCATGCCGACCGCAAGCATCCACTTCACCCCCAGACGAGCAAAGAAGAGCGGCATCAGCACCATGAAGATGACCTCGGACATCTGCCCGAAGCTCATGGTAAACGTCGCGCTCTCGTTGACGACCGCGCCGGCGGATTCGACGAAGTTGCGGGCCTGCTGGTAGTACGCGGCCAGCGGGATGCAGATGAGGAACGAGCAGATGATGAAGACGGCGTAGCTGCGGTTCTTGAACAGCGCCAGCGAGTCGAGCCCGAGGATCTGGCCCAGCGTCGGTTTCTCGCCCGCAAGCGGCGCGGGCGTGTGCGGGAGCATGAAGCTGAACAGGGCGAGCACGATCCCCGCGCCACCTGCGAGGTAGAACTGCGCCGCCGAGCCGTCCTTGCCGGGCAGGAAGCTGATCGCGATGTTGCCCACGATCCACCCGAGCGTGCCCAGCACCCGCACGAGCGGGAACTGCTTCTCCCGGTTGGTCAGGTTGTGGAACGCGAGCGAGCTGGTGAGCCCGAGCGTGGGCATGTAGCACAGCATGTGCACCAGCAGCAGGAGGATGAACGGGTGCCCGAACGCGGGCAGGTCGTGCAGCACCATGTGGTAGAAGAGCCCGGCGTTCTCGGGGGCTTCGGGGAGGGAGTAGGACTTGGCCGCGAACGGGGCGGCGATGAGGGCCAGGCCCCCGATGAGGTGCAGCACGCCAAGCACACGCTCGGACGAGAAATACCGATCCGCGATGAGCCCGAGGAAGAAGGGGCTGATGATGGCCGCGATGGGCCCGACCATGTAGGCCGCCCCGGTGACGTCGCCCATGCCGGACTTGTTGATGAACCCGGTCATCGAGACGTACCACGCCCCCCAGACAAAGAACTGGAGGAACATCATGACGCTCAGCTTGGTGAGCACGGGTCCGGTCTTGGCGGGCGTGTCGGTCATCGGGTCCCCCTGGGCGTGGCTGGCGAAGTGTACCGAAACCGCGTTCGCGGGCCAGAGGCGGTACCATCGCGCGGGAGGGACCTCATGCCGCGACCCGTCACGCTCTTCACCGGACAGTGGGCCGACCTGCCTCTTGCCGAGCTGGCCCCGATGGCCGCCTCGTGGGGGTACGACGGGCTCGAGCTCGCCTGCTGGGGGGACCACTTCGACGTGGACCGGGCCCTGAGCGAGGACGGGTATTGCAAGGGCCAGCAGGACCTGCTCGCGCAGCACGGGCTGGCGTGCTGGGCGATCTCCAACCACCTCGTCGGGCAGTGCGTGTCCGACCCGATCGACGAACGGCACAAGGCGATCATCCCCGAACGCTTGTGGCGTGATGGCGACCCCGACGGCATCAACCGCCGATGTGCGCAGGAGATGATCGACACGGCCCGTGCTGCCCGCGGGTTCGGGGTGGACGTGGTCAACGGGTTCACGGGGTCGCCGATCTGGCACAAGCTGTATTTCTTCCCGCCGACGGGCGAGGCGGAGATCGAGCGGGGGTACCGGGATTTCGCCGAGCGGTGGACACCGATCCTCGACGCGTTCGCCGAGATGGATGTGAAGTTTGCGCTCGAGGTTCACCCGACGGAAATCGCGTACGACATCGTGACGTTCGAGCGCGCGATCAAGTCCGTCGCCGAGCACCCGGCGTTCTGCGCCAACTTTGACCCGAGCCATCTCATCTGGCAGGGGGTGGACCCGATGAAGTTCATCGACCGGTTCGCGGACCGGATCGCGCACGTGCACGTGAAGGACGCCGCGACAAACCTCGACGGGGAATCCTCGATCCTCGGGTCCCACCTCGGGTTCGGCGACCACCGACGCGGGTGGGACTTCCGCTCGCCCGGGCGCGGCGACGTGGATTTCGAGGGCATCGTCCGCGCGCTCAACCGCGCGGGGTACGCCGGTCCGCTGAGCGTGGAGTGGGAAGACAGCGCGATGAGCCGCGAACACGGGGCGGTCGAGGCGTGCGCGTTCGTGCATTCGATCGACTTCGACCCGGCGGACGGCGCGTTCGACGCGGCGTTTGACTCGTCCGCATCAGGGGACGAGCAATGAGCACCGCCGTGATGAACTACGCGATGATCGGCGGCGGGAAAGACTCGTTCATCGGGGGCGTGCACCGCAAGGCCGCGGCCCTCGACGGACGGACGCGGCTCGTCGCCGGCGCGTTCAGCTCGACGCCCGAGCGGTCGCTCGAATCTGCGCGCGCCATCGGCGTGCCAGAGGACCGAGCCTACGGGTCGTGGCGTGAGATGCTGTCCGCCGAGGCCGACCGCGAGAAGCACGGCAGGGTCGACTTCGTCTCGATCGTCACGCCCAACCACATGCACTTTGCGCCCGCCAAAGCGGCGCTGGAGGCCGGGTTTCACGTCGTGTGCGACAAGCCGTTCACGCTCACGCCGGGCGAGGCCGAGGAGCTGATCGCGCTCGCTGATGCGCGCAATCTCGTGTGCGCCGTGACGTACAACTACACCGGGTTCCCGATGATCCGACACGCGGCGGAGCTCTGCCGCACCGGGCAGCTCGGGACGATCCGCAAGGTCTTCGTCGAGTACCACCAGGGGTGGCTGGCGACGGCGCTCGAATCGACGGGCATGAAGCAGGCCGCGTGGCGGACGGACCCCGCCAAGGCCGGACTGGGTGGGTCATTGGGCGACATCGGCACGCACGCGGAGAACCTGATCTCGTTCGTGACGGGCCTGGAGATCGAGTCGCTGTGCGCGGATCTCACGTCGTTCGTGCACGGGCGCGAGCTCGACGACGACGCGGCGGTGCTCATCCGGTTCGCCGATTCGATCGCCAAGGGCGTGCTGACGTGCTCCCAGGTCTGCGTGGGCGAGGGCAACGCGCTGTCGCTCCGCGTCTACGGCGACGCCGGCGGGCTGACGTGGCGGCTCGGGTCGCCGGACAACCTCGTCGTGGCGCCGCTGGAGGGCGACCCGATCACCCTCACCCGCGGCGGCGACCAGCTCTGCGACCGCGCCAAGCTCGCGACGCGCCTGCCGCCGGGCCACCCGGAGGGGTTCATCGAGGCGTTCGCGAACATCTACCTCGGCGTCGTCGAGGCGATCGAGGCGAAGCGCAGCGGCTGCGAGCCGACGGGGCTTGGGGCGGAGATCCCGACGGCGACCGACGGGCTGCGCGGCGTGCGGTTTGTGGAGACGTGCGTGGAGAGTGCGCGCGAGGGGAATCGGTGGGTGGAGTTCAGTTAGCGCCCTCGGTGGCTTCTGAGTACACTGGGCGAATGGCACAATCTACTTCGGACGAACGTGGCTCCCTCGCGGTATATGTTGTGGTACTCGTTGTGCTTTGGATTACCGTGAGTGTTGCAATCTGGAAAACCCCGCGGATCGTCGATGCTGTTTGGGGATTGTCGCTCCAAGAAGAAACTAAACGAGGTTCTTTTGGTGACCAGTTTGGTGTTACCAATGCGCTATTCAGTGGACTCGCATTTGCGGGCGTCATCGTTACTCTTGTCATGCAGTCGCAGGAACTCCGTCTTCAGCGCAAAGAACTGACGCACACCCAGAGAATCATGGAAGAGCAGCGGGAAGAATTTGAGCACCAAGTTCAGGCGCTCAACAGGCAAAACTTCGAGTCCACGTTGTTTCGCATGCTTGATGTAGTGCGTAACTGTCGGGATGAACTCGAAGTATGCGGCACAATGACATTAAGCCCGAGCGGAAAGCACGGCATGCGCCGATGGAACCTTGATCACGACGGAAGAGTAACAGGCGTCGACGCGTACGAGGCCGTGTTCTTCGGACTGCAAAAACGCCTGATGGTTGCAGAGCTTCTTGAGAAAGCTGGAGGACCTGGACTTACCGCAGATGTCGAAACTGTTCCATTTTTTGAGGCGATGTACGAGTTCACTATGAGGAATAGTTTCGGGCGATACTTCCGCATGTGTTACCTCGTGCTTCAACATATCCATGACAACATGGCCAACGACGACGGAACACCGAGTCACTCAGGACAAAACTACGCACAGATTCTCCGGGCACAGTTATCCCGTCCGGAATTGGTTATTTTGTTCTATTACGGAGAAAGCAAATACGGAAATGTAACATTCAAGAAGATGGCCGATCTATACCACCTATACCGCGACATCTCATCGGTGGATCTTGCTGACCGCAGCGATCGAGAGCTGAGCAAATCCTATTTCTCCGACGACCCGCGCTCTTCGCGCGTACGTGACTGTTAAATAAACACTCACTCCCCCAGCCGCTTCACCCTTAGATCCCTGAACATGATCACGTTCCCCGGGTGGTGCCCCTGCACGGCGAACCCGCCCTCGGCGAAGTCGTCCCGCTCGCAGTCGGCCATCGGGACCGAGTTGATCCACGTGCGGATGCGGCTGCCCTCGACGCGGATGCGGTAGTCGAACCACGCGTTGTCTTGGGTGCCCGGGTTGGCCTGCACGGGGCACATGTCGTAGATGGCGCCGGTGAGGTTGTTCGCGTCGTGGTTGTCCACCTGGGCCTCGTAGCCGTGGCCGACGGGCCAGACCATGTCCGGGTTTGGGTGGACGCGGATGTAGATGCCCGAGTTGCCACGGTCGTTGACCTTGACGAGGCCGCGGAGCTCGAAGTCGGTGAAGGTGTCGTCGGTGGTGAAGAGGTGCCCGGGCCCGTCGCGGCCGACGAGGGTGCTGTTTTCGACCGTCCACGTCGCGTCGTCCTCGGCGAACCACCCGGCGGGGGTGTCACCATCCATGCCCGAGATCAGCGGCGCCATGCCCGCGGGCTCGGGGTCGATGGAGAGGTCGCGGATGGCGATGTTGCGGAAGCGGACGGCGTCGCCGTGGTCCTGCAGCGAGATGTACCCGGTCGTGGCGCGCGTATTGAGCGGCAGCGCCGAGTCCTCCGAGCGGAAAAAGCCACGCCCGTCGAGCGTGGCGTTGTCGTGGATCTGCACGCCGTTGAGCCAGACGTTGAGCGTGTCGCCGACGAGGCGGATGCGGTAGGTGTTCCACGCGCCGGGCTTGTTGACGGCCATCGAGTCCGCCGCGATCGCTTCGTAGACCGAGCCGCACGATCGGAGCGTGGGCGCTTCACCAAAGTTGTCGAAGATCTGGACCTCGAACCCGGTGAACGCGGGGTCACCGCCGGACGATCCGCGGAGCCCGACACCCGAGTTGCCGCCCTCGGGGACGTTGAATTCGAGAGAGAGATCGAAGTCGCGGTAGGTCTTGTTCGTGCGGAGCCACCCGCCGTTGCCGGCGTCGCCCACGCGGATCTCGCCGCTCGCGACGGACCACGCGCCGGGGTCGCCCGAGGCGGTCCACCCGGAGAGGTCGCGGCCGTTGAAGATGCGGACGCGACCGTCTGCGAGGGGTGCGGGCTGGGCAACCGGCGCGACCGGTGTGCCGTGGGTCGCGATGCCAGGGGAGGAAGCCGTGGCCGCGGTGGTGTTTTCTGTGCTCAGAGCGCACCCGCCGGCGGTTGACGCCGCGGCGAGCAGCAGGGCGATTCCGGAAAGGGCAACAAACGAACGGGCGGTGACATCTCGCACGGCGGTCTCCTCCATGGGTCGCGAGGAGTGTACCGCGGGCTATTCGTCGGGCTTGTCGAGCTGGCCGTACCGCTCGCGGGCGCGGCGTTTGGCGGCGAGGAGCCCGCCGTCGGGCGGGTTCTCGGGCGCGTCCGCGGCCTCGGATTTCGGGGCGCCCGGGGCGGG
>BQJQ01000073.1 GCA_021604785.1 Phycisphaeraceae bacterium | reverse complement strand
GCGTCGTCCGCATCGCCCCGGTCGCGCCCGATTCGGTCACGCCCATGCTCGACGCGTCGGACATCGCCGTCCTCAGCTCGCGCACCGAGGGGCTGAGCCTCTCGATCCTCGAAGCCATGGCCCGCGGGTGCGTCCCGGTCATCACGGCGACGCCCTCGGGGTCCGCCGAACTCGTCGAGGACGGCGTCTCGGGCGTGCTCGTGCCCTGCGTCGAGGAGTCGGACGAGCGACTCGGCGAACGCCTCGCCCAAGGCATCGCGCGGGCGACCGACATCGGGCTCGAAACGCTGAGCACCAACGCCTGGCGCCGCGCCCGCGACCGGTTCAGCCCTGCCCTCGCCGCGGAGCGAGCCGGGGCGGTGATCGACGCCGCGGGCGCCGCCGAACCGCGCGCGTGGACGGGCGACGAATCCCCCGCGTTCAGCGCCGCCGAGGGCGCGGCGGCATCGGGGTCCGTTCCCCGCGCGGCGGCCGAGCTGCTCGGCGTCACCCTCGCTTCGCTCATGGGCCGGCGCGTCGCGATCCACGGCACCGGCGCCCACACCCGCCACCTCCGCCCCGTGATCGAGCGATCGAGCAACATCGTCGCGTTCCTCGACGACGACCCGACCCGGGCCGGCTCGGACCTGTGGGGCGTGCCCGTCGTCGAGCCCAAGAGCGCCCCCGGGCTGGGTGTGACGGACGTGGTGATCAGTTCGTGGATGCACGAGGACGCGATCTGGGCGCGCCGGGGCGACCTCGAAGCCGCCGGCGTGCGCGTGCATCGCCTCTACACCCGCGAGCACGCCTCGGCAGCCTGACCCGCGCGGTGCCCGGCCAAATGTGCGCACCCGGCGCCGGTTCGGCCGATGCCCCGGGGTGAGCGCCCAGACCCCCGCACCCCCGACGCAGCCATCCCTCGCGACCGAGGAGCTCGCGCGCCTTGCCGACGCGGGGCAGGTGTGGGCGTGCCTCGGGCCGGCGCTGATCAACGCGCACGATCACCCGGACGACGCCGAGGCGGGCGTGCTCGCGCTGCGGGTGCTGGCGCAGCTCGGGCTGGGCGTGCTGGCGCGGGAGGCGGGCGTGCGGCTCGACCCTGACGTCGCGGACCGCCCGGACGTGCTCGCGCTGCTCGATCGCGCCCGCGATCTCCCCACGATGGAGTTTGCAGCAGAGGACCGGGTCGAGCTCGGGCGGCGCAACATCGCGTCGTTCGCCGAGCGCCGCGGCGTGGACCTCCGCGATGCGTACGAGCGGTGGGCGCCCGCCGAGCGCGGGTGGCGGATCCTGGCGACTCCCGACGGCAACGTCATCCGAGTCCCCGTCGATGTCCGAGACCCGCGCGCGTGGATGTGGCTGAGCGAGCAGCGGAGCGCGGCGCGGGCGTTCTGCGCGGCGCACTTCGCCAACGCCGCGACCGAGCAGACGGCTCCGATCGCCGTCGAGGGGTTCAGCCCGCCCTGGGTCTTCGTCGAGCTGACCCTCGCCACGCCCCGCCTGCCCGACGGGTACCAGCCGATCATCCGCGTGCTCCAGCGTGACCCGGCGGAGTTCTTCGAGGGTGCCTCGCTGATCGATTTGTCTGCGTTCATCGGGGACGACCGGATTGAGTGGTACATCGGCGACGACGCGGCGGACCGGTTCGCCGGGGCGGTGCGGGCGGCGCGGGGGACGCAAGCGGTCGGCCCGGGCGCGCCGATCGCGACGGTCCGGACGCGGGTCGAGCCGTCATTGGGCGAGCGGATCAACGCGCTGTCCGCGGAGATCGTCGCCGACACGCACGCGGCGGGCGCGCGCGTCGAGGCGCTGTACGCCGGGCGGGACGCGTCATGGTGGGTAACGCGGTACGCAGAGGCTCTGTCGCCGGGTTCGGGCGATCCACTGCGGGTGTTGGTGCCCACGACGCGGTACTCGACGTTCGTCCAGCATTCGGCGGGCGATCTCGCGCTCGCGTTCGATCGATCTGGCGCGCGCACGGAAGTGCTCATCGAGCCCGACGATCGGACCCGACTGAGCGCGCTCGCGTACCACGAGACCATCGCGCGGTTCGAGCCGGATTTGATTGTGCTCAACAACTACCCGCGGTGCGAGCAGGCGGACGTGTTTCCCGCGAACGTGCCGTTCGTGTGCTGGATTCAGGACGAGATGCCGCACCTGTTCGAGGGGCGCGTCGGGCGGGCACAGGGCGAGTTGGATTTTGTGATCGGGCACGCCGTGCCGCGGCTATTCGATCGGTTCGGGTACGACGCGTCGCGGGCGCTGTTTACGCCGGTCGTGGTCTCGCCCGAGAAATTTCACCCGGGCCCGATCACGCCCGAGCAGCGCGAGCGGTTCGCGTGCGAGGTCGCGTTCGTGTCGCATCACTCGGAGACGCCCGACGCGATGCACGCGCGGAAGATGCTCGAAGCGGGCGATGCGCAGACGCAAGGCATCCTCGAGAACCTCTTCCCGCGGATCATCGCGGCGGCCGGCGGGCTGATGAAGGAGCGGGCGGGCAAGGCCCTGCGCATCGCGACGCACACCGCGATGCGCGACGCCCGCGGGTGCGAGCCCGACGCCTCGGATGTCCATCAGCTCGAACTCCAATACTCCCGCCCGCTGCTCGAACGAATGGTACGTCATAACGCGCTCGCATCGGCCGCGGACGTGTGCGAGCGCCGGGGGTGGCGGCTGCGCGTGTTCGGGCGCGGATGGGAGGAGCACCCGCGGTTCGGCGCACACGCCGGCGGCGAGCTCGAGCACGGCGACGATCTGCGGGCCTGCTACCAGGCCGCCTCGGTTCATCTGCACCCCTCGGCGATGACACTCGCGCACCAGCGCGTGATGGAGTGCGCGCTGTCGGGCGGGTTGCCCATCGGCGTGCGCTCGATCCTCGCGTTCCGCCCGGTGACCGACGCGCTGGCCCGCGCCGGTGTTCAGGCGGCGGGCGCGGATGCCTGTCGTGTGTCGGATCGCGCACTTGGGTTCGCGTGCGCGGATTCTCCCGAGCTGCTCGAAAATGCCTGCACGCTGCAGCGGGCTGGCGTGGGCGCGGAGCGCGTCCCGGCGCCGTATGCGTGGATCGGTGAAGACCGGCTCGGTCGGCTGCGGGCGCGACAGTTCGCGCGGTCGACGCGGGATTTCAGCGCCGAATGGCTCCTCGGAGACCCGGCAGAGCTGACGTTCCGCGACGCTGCGGGGCTTGAGCAGATCATCGAGCGGGCGACCGACGGCTCGCGATGGCGTGCGTCGCGATCCGAGTTCATCGCGTTTCGCGTCCGCGAGCGTCTCACGCACGACGGACTCGCGAAACGCACGCTCGATCTGATCACGGACTCGCTCGCCGGTGGGTCGGGCCCCGTCACGCGCAGCGGCTGAGATCCTGGGGCAGCTCGCGCCACCATCCTGGCTCGGCGTATCCGAGCTCGACGAGCTCGTCGCCCGCGATGGTGTCGAACGCTTCGCCGTCGCGTCGTGTGAAGACACGTTGCCAGTCGCCGACGACACCCGCGCGGGCGTCGGCGGTGGGGTCGAGCTGCCCGCGGGGGCGCCCGCCGGACGCAGCTTCGAACCGCCCGCCGGCGATGCACACGTCCAGGTCCCGCTCGGTCGCGTCGATGCCCAGGGACGTGAGCAGCATGCGGAGCACCGCCCGCTGATCGCGGACCATCGCTTCGAAGCGGACCTCGGCGTCCGCGTTGCGCGTCGCGCGGACGCATTCGCGCCACAGCGACGCCCAGACACCGATCTCGTCGTCGTCGAAAAACCGCCCAAGCTCGCCGACCCGCCCGCCCGCGACGAGGCGCCGACGTTCGTCGGCGTGCGCCGGATCGTGCACGCCCAGGGCCCGCTTGGTCAGCCAGTGGTGGACGACGCTCGTGACCATGTCGCGTCCGTCCCGCACGAGCGCGACGAGGGGGGCACCCGCGAACAGCTCGCGGACGCGGGCGACGACCGTGTCCGCCGTGCCCGGGTTGGGCGTGATTTTGTCCACCACCGTCGGCTTGCCCGTCAGCTCGTGGTCGAGCGCAAACAAACCCTCGGCGAGCGCGCGGAGCACGCGTTCGCGGGCTCCGGCGACATCGAGCCCCGTGCCCGTCAGGTTCAGGTGGCGGGCGTGCGCGTCGGCGAACCGATCGAGGGTGATCCGCAACCGCGGGCGGTCGCTGCCGGCGTCGTGCACCTCGTCGTGGTACGGCCCGAACAGCCGGTGCTCGGTCGCGTGCACCTGCGGGTGCGCGCTGAGCGATCGCATCAACCACGTGGACCCGGACCGCGGGGCGCTGATGACGAACCCGCGGGACGCGGGCGTCCGCGGGGTGTTTCTCGCAGCGGCGGTGGTGGCGTGCTCGGGCATCACGGTGCTATCGGCTCGCGGGCCCGTCAGCGGGCAGACGCTGCGTGCGGGGTGTCCGCGTAGGTGTGGTAGATCGGTTCGACCCGGACCCCCGCGGCCCGCAGCGGGGCCGAGCGGGCCCACAGGGCGGGCTCCCAGGCGTCCGAGCTGAGGACGACCGCGTCCGGGCGCAGCTTCGTGAGGGCGTCGGCGGCGGGTACGACGGGGATGCCGAACAGCGTGGGCGCGGGGGGGCGGTCGTCGATGATGCCGACGATGGGCAGCCCGAGCTCGAACGCACGGGCGGCCCGGCGGGTGTGGTCGCCGGCGCCGAAAATCGCGACGCGGGACGCACCGGCGTCCGTAAGCCGCTGGACGGCCCGCGCGAGGCGCGCCCACTCGGGCTCGGTAAGCGTGGGCGAGAACGCGACACCGATGCTGCGCGCGCGGAGGACCTCGGCTCGGTCGGCGAGCTCCGGCGTCACCTGGCCCTCGAGGACCACGGCGTCCGCACGCGGATCGATCTCGCTGCCGACGGGCACGACGGCGACGTGCCCGTATCCCGCCGCGGCCAACTCGTCGCGGAGGAATTCGGTGGCGTGCGCGGGGTCGTCCCCCCAGTGCTTGGTCCATCGGTACGCGTCGGTCGGGCGCAGGTGCGCGTCGGTCGGCGCGGTCAACGGGTCCCGGGCCATCACGCGGTCGAACAGCCCGGCCCACGCGTCGCACGCATCATCGAGCCCGGTGCGCTTGCGGGCGGTCCCCCACGCGGCGGCGCCCATGCGGGCCAGCTCGTCACGGTTCGTGGCGAGGTGCGCAATCCGGGCACCCATCGCGGGCATGTCGCCGATCGGGACGACGACGCCGGTGACGCCGTCGCGCACGAGCTCGCGCACGCCCGAGCCGACATCGGTGACGCACGGCACGACGCCAGCGCCCATCGCTTCCATCATCGTGATGCTCGCGCCCTCGAACTCGGACACGAGCACGGAGATGTCGATTTGTTCGAGGAACCGCTCGACCCAGTGCGCCGAGCGGAACCCGTGCGCCACGACGCAAACATGCGCAAACGGGCGCCCGCGGAGGGTTGTGAGCAGGCGGTCGAGGTCGGGACCGTCGCCGACGAGGTGGAGCTCGCACGCCACCGCGTGCGCTTCGAGCTCGTCCGAAAGGCGTGCGAGGTCGGAGATTCGTTTCTGCAGCTCGACCATCCGCCCGACGTACGCGAGCCGGAGGGGCCCGCCCGGGCGAGGCGTGCGCGGGCGGTTGAGGATCGGCACGCCGCAGGGGATGGTCGAGGTAGGGCGGTCGCCCGCGATGGGCGCGAGGCGCCGAGCGCACGCCTCGGAGACGGCTACCGCCCCGTCGAACGTGTCGTACGCACGGAGGGTCCCTTCGGCGCTCGCGTCGTCGGCGTGCAGAGCCGCGACGGTGCGCACGCCGCGGAATTTCGCGGCGGTCGCGATCATGCCCGGCAGGTCCGCGTGGTGGGCGATCGCGATCGCGGGGTCCAACGCGAGCAGGGCATCGAGCGCGACGCGGATCCGCTCGCTGTGGTCGAGGTCCGGGGATATGACGCAGATTTCTGCCGTGTCACGCTCCGCGGCGTCGAGCTCGAACCCGACCGGTGAGAGGTGCAACGTCACGGCGTCGTAAGACATGGATCGTTCGCGGAACCGGCGCGTCATGCGCGCGCACCAGACGGGGACACCGCCGTTGGGCGGGCCGTCGGACCAGACGACGTTCACAACCCGAGGGCGCCCAGGGACGGGGAGTCGCTCGGGAGCCGGGCGCGTGAGCGGGACGATCGCCGGCGCGGCATCGCGCGGCGGGTCATGGGCGAGGTCCGCGATGACCTCGGCGACACGCTCGGCGGAGCGGCCATCTTCAGGGTGGATCGCCGCGAGCGCCGCACGCTGGCGCTCCATGTCCTGTGCGTTCGCGTCGAGCATCGCCGCGATCGTGCGATCAAGACCCGCCTCGGCATCGGTCGCGTGCGCATTCCATACCCACGCGGGTGTGTGCCATACGGGCGCGCTGAACGCGTCGATCAACCCGGTCGGCACGCCGGCGAGCATGGATTCGGTCATCAGCGTCGAGGGTGTGGTCAGTACCGCGCCTGTGTCCGCGAGCGCCTCGCGCAGCGGGCGGGTGTCGTTGGTCACGCCGAGCATCAGCTCGAGGCGCCCGGTCAGACGCCACAGCACCTCGACGCCCATCGAATGCGCCCGGTCACGGATGGTTCCGAGGGCGCGCACGATCGCGCCCCGCTCCGGCTCGGAGAACCAGGGCGTGTTGGCCGTCGCGACGAGCAGGCGGCGTGGGGTGTGGCCCAACGTGCGCTCGATCGGCGTGATCGCGTCGAGCCGGGGCAGCCCGGTCGCCCACGCGTCGTTGCCAAGCTCGGTCAGCACGTCGGCGCAGGTCGGGCCCGCGCACGCCACGGCGTGCACCGGCGCGGGGTTCAGGAACCGCTCGCCCACGCGCGGGTTGTCGAACGTGTTGCGGTGCTCGATCAGCCCGTCCATCATCAGCAGCGCGGGCAGCCCGGCCCGGTGAGCCAACCGCAGGGCGTGGCGGCAGGCGGGGCTCAGGCAATCGGCGACAGCGACCAGGCCCGTGCCCTCGGGCAGCGTCGGGGGGGGGCCCTCGGCGAGCGCCCGGTCCGCGTCGATGCCCCGTTCGGCGAGGGCGGCGGCGACGCCGGCGAACTGGTCCGTCCGCGCGGAACCGTCGGGCGCGGTGAGGGGCGCGGATTGGAGCAGGAGGACGCGCACAGTGTGCCATCGTCGGGGTGGGGGAGGGGGCTTGAGCCCGACTAGGCTACACCCCGTACGCACCCCTTGCCGGCGGGGTCGTGAGGAGTCTTTCATGGCACGGACGATCGAGGACATCGCCCGCGGGGCACGGGGGGCGTCGCGGGTGGTGGCGGCGTTGGATGCCGCGACCAAGAACGCGGTGCTGCACGATCTGGCGCTCGTGATCGAGGACCGCGAGCCCGAGATCCTGGCGGCGAACGCCGAGGACATAGGGGCTGCCGAGAAGGCCGGGCTCGACGGGCCCAAGCTCAAGCGGCTGAAGCTGACCGTGGACGCGCTCGCCCAGATGCGCGCCGGGCTGGTGCAGATCGCCAACCTGCCCGACCCGGTGGGTGAGGTGACGCGGGGGTACGAGGTGCCCAGTGGTTTACGGGTCGAGCGGGTGCGGGCGCCCCTGGGCGTGATTGCGATGATCTACGAGGCAAGGCCCGGCGTGACGGTGGACGCGTTCGCGCTGTGCTTCAAGGCGGGCAACGCGTGCATCCTCAAAGGCGGACGCGAGGCGACGCACTCGAACGAGGTGCTTTCGACGCTGGTGCGGGCGGTGCTCGCCGAGCACGGCGTGCCGGCGGACGCGATGTGTGCTTTCACCAGTTCGGACCGCGACGAGATGAAGCGGATGCTCGGGCTGGTGGGCGACATCGACCTGGTCATCCCCCGCGGCGGGGCAGGGCTGATCCGGTTCGTGCACGAGCACGCCAAGGTGCCCACCGTCCAGCACTTCGAGGGCGTGTGCCACGTGTACGTGGACGAGCGCGCGGATCTGGACAAGGCGCTCGAGATCGTCGCGACCGGCAAGACCAGCGCGCCGGCGACGTGCAACTCGACCGAGTGCGTGCTGATCCACGCGAAGGTCGCCGATGCGTTCCTGCCTCGCTTGCGCGCGCGGGCCGACGCGGACGGCGTCGAGCTGCGCGAGGGCGACTACGGGACCGAATTCCTGGACCTGATCCTGTCGTACAAGGTCGTGCCCAGTATGGACGACGCGGTTGCGCACATCCATGAGCACACGTCAAACCACACCGAGTCGATCGTGACCGAGGACAGCCCGGCGGCCGAGCGGTTCTGCCGCGCCGTGCAGTCGTCGTGCGTGCTGGTGAACGCGTCGACGCGGTTCAACGACGGGTTTCAGCTGGGGCTGGGCGCGGAGATCGGGATCTCGACGAGCCGCATCCATGCGTACGGGCCGATGGGGCTCGAGGAGCTGACGTGCCAGCGGTGGGTGGTGCGGGGGGACGGGCAGACGCGGTGAGTGTCAGTCCTCTTCAAGCCTGATCTGCCCCAGCACTTTTGCTCCGCCAATCGGGTCGTCGGCGTCGATCTCGAGCCGGAACGCCTCGCCCGTGCGCACGCGGACGGGCGATCCGCCGGGGCCGTCGAGGAGGACGCCCATCGACTCCTCCATCGTCGGGTTGTGCCCGACGAGGCAGAGGGCGGTGTGCCCCTCGGAGTGCAGTTGGGCGATGACGTCGAGCAGCTCGCTGGGCGGGCACCCGACGGCGAGCGATTCCTCCGCGATCGCGGTCAGCCCGAGCCACGTCGCGATGTGCTCGGCGGTCTCCCACGCGCGTTTGTACGGGCTGGACACGATGACCTCGGGCGGCTCGGCGAGCTCGGCGAGGGTCTTGCCGACGAAGTCCGCCTGGCGGTGCCCCTTGGGGCGGAGGTCGCGGTCAGCATCCATGCCCGAGGGGGCCTGGATCACCGCTTTGCCGTGGCGGACGAGGGTGAGGAGCATGGCAGAGGGTACATGGGCGGACGGGGCGGCCCGCCCGGAATCCCTCGGGAGACCACTGGGCGGGTTGTTTTCAATGATCTTTGAAAATTCAGCCCGGGGTCACTAGCATCGGGCGATGAGCGCCACCCTTACCGACGCCGGGCCCGAGAGCACCCTCCGCGGGGGCGCGATGCGCGACCCGCGGCTCGAACCGATCCGGGCCAAGGCCCTCGCCGGCGAGCGGTTGAGCATCGACGAGGGCATGGTGCTCTACGAGACGCCCGACGTGTGGGGCGTGGTGGCGATCGCTGACGAGATCCGGCGGCGGTTGCACGGCGACAAGGCGTACTACAACATCAACCGCCACCTGAACTACTCGAACGTGTGCGCGCTCTCGTGCAAGTTCTGCGGGTTCTACCGCAAGAAGGGCGAGGAGGGCGCGTACGAGCACACGCTCGACGATGTCGTCAAGGAGGCGCGCAAGGCGGTCGAGTCCGGGGCGACCGAGATGCACGTGGTGGGGGGGCTGAGCCCGTACCTGCCGTGGGACTACTACCCGGAGATGATGCGGACGATCAAGCGCGTCGGGGCCGAGGCAGGCGTGGACCTGCACGTCAAGGCGTTCACGGCGGTCGAGGTCGTGCACCTGGCGCGCATCGCGAAGAAGTACAAGCGCGACGACCGGACCGCGGGCATCCGGTGGGTGCTGAGTGAGTTGAAGGAAGCGGGGCTCGGGAGTCTGCCCGGCGGCGGGGCCGAAGTCTTCGATGACCGCGTCCACGACGAGGCGTTCAAGGGCAAGATCCGGTCGGACGAGTGGCTGGACGTGCATCTGGTGGCGCACGAGCTGGGGCTGAACTCGAACGCGACGATTCTGTACGGGCACATCGATCAGCGGCGCGAGCGGCTGATCCACATGGAGATCCTGCGTCGCGCACAGGACGGTGCCCTTGCGAGGCTTGGGTATGAGGGCGACCCGGACGGGTTCGTTGAGACGGATCTGAAGGCGACCGAGCAGGTGACCGCGGCGCCGATCACGCTGACGCGCGAGGGCGTGGACCAGCCCACCGTCGCGACGGCGGTTCGGGGCGGGTACTTCCAGACGATCATCCCGCTGCCGTTCATCCCGGATGATTCCGAGCTCGAGCACCTCGCGGGCCCGAGCGGGCTGGAGAACCTGCGGACCATTGCCATCGCCCGCCTGATGCTCGACAACTTCCCGCACGTCAAGGCGTTCTGGATCATGCAGACGCTGGCGATGACGCAGGTGATGCTCGAAGCGGGGGCTGACGACGTGGACGGCACCGTGGTCTGGTACGACATCACCAAGGTGGACGGCGCCGGCACGCACCAGGAGGTGGACGTGCGGTCGCTGAAGCGCGCGATCACCGAGGCGGGGTTCACGCCGGTGGAGCGGGACACGGTCTACCGCGAGGTGGAGCGCGAGGGGCGGAGCTGGCGGGTGGTCTGACCAGATCCGACGACGCGCCGACAGCTAGGCGGAACCGTCCGTATCGCCGTGCGAATGGGTCGACGTCCAAGGTGGTCGTGGTCGCGGCCGAAGCCACAAGAGATAAGAGGAAATCAGCATGCGGACACAGGCGAGGTTTGCCACATGCGCGGCAGTATTGGTCGTGCTCGCCCTGCCAGCAAAGGCAGAGATTCTACGCGGGATCGGATCAGACGGGCGGCTTTGGGATGTAGACACACGGTCCGGAGAGGTCGACTTTGTGAGCCGGCGGATCAGTAGTGCCAATTCGCTTGCGCGAACCCCCGATGGGTTGCATTGGACGATCTTCTCTTGGAATGGTGGCTCAGGCACATCTCCGAACCAACTCATCTCGTTCGACAGAGCCGGATTAATCGTTGATCAGATTGACATCTCGCACTCGATTGACGGCGTGCGTTCGCTGACATTTGATGCCGCACTCGGGGCGTTCGTTGTCAGTTCATTATCCGGTGCCGGTGGCATCGACGCCGGCTTGCTCTGGCGTGTCGATCGTGATAACGGCGAAGCACACTTTCTTGGTGAAACCGGAGATGAGACGGTCGCTCAGGGAATGACGACGGCGGCTGACGGCGAGATCCATGGTTTTTTCGCAAGTGCGCTGGTGAGCCCGGCAGTTGGTGGGTTGGTTGGCATCGACCCAATCACTGGTGTGCTGGACGACTTTTCAACTGCGCCCGATCAGTTGCCAACAAACGCCGTGCAGCCGTTTCAGTCCCTTGCCTACGGGAGCGACGGGACGCTGTATGGCGTTACGTTGCTCAAGCTCGGTCACGACGATTTTCGCGATGCGATCTACACAATTGATCCAGTGACCGGCGCCGAATCGCTGCTCCACGTGCTGGATGGCAGGTATGATTTTCGTGGGGTGGAGGTCGTGCCGGCGCCGCCGACCGCCGCACTGCTTGGACTGGTTCTGCTGGCGGCTAGGCGTTCGCGCGCCTAGCCACCGCTGTCAGTGCACGACCATGTCATCCCGGTGCACTGCTTCGTCGGCGTAGGTGTACCCGAGCGCCGCTTCGATCTCGTCGGAGCGTTTGCCGGCGATGCGGGCGAGGTCGGTCGAGCTGTAGTTGGTGAGCCCGCGGGCGAGGGGGCGGGCGGCGTCGTCGAGCACGTCCACCACGGCGCCGGCGTCGAAAGCGCCCTCGACGCGGGTGATGCCTTTGGGCAGCAGGCTGGCGCCGCGCTGGGTGAGCGCGCGGGCGGCGCCGGCGTCTACGTGGATGCGCCCACGGGCAACGGCGGCGTGCCCGATCCAGTTCTTGCGCGCGGCACGCTGGCTGGCGCCCTCGGGCAGGGGGAAGTGCGTGCCGACGGGCTGGGCGTCGAGGACGGCGGCGAGGGGCGCGGGCGTGGCGTCGGTCGGGCCTCGGGTGATGATGGTGGGGACGCTGTGCGCGCGGGCGATGTCCACGGCGTCGAGCTTGGTCGCGAACCCGCCGGTGCCGGTGCTCGATGCGTCGCCGGTGACGTGCGCGCGGGCATTGGCGGTGTCGGCGACGCTCGCGATCGGGCGGCTCGGGTCGCCCGCTTCGTAGAGACCGTCCACGGAGGAGAGGATGACGAGCAGGTCCGCCCCGACGAGCCCGCTGACGAGCGCGCTCAGGCGGTCGTTGTCGCCCAGCTTGATCTCGTCGTGGGTGACCGAGTCGTTCTCGTTGACGATGGGGACGACGCCGCGGTCGAGGAGTGTGGTGAGCGTGTGGCGGGCGTTCAAGAACCTGCTGCGGTGGTCGAGGACATCGCCGGTGAGGAGAACCTGGGCGACGGTGATCTCATCGCGCGCAAAGAGCTCGGCGTACCGGTGCACGAGGGCGGGCTGACCGACGGCGGCGGCGGCCTGCTTGTCGCGGATGGACCGGGGCATCTCGGTGAGCCCGAGCGTGCGGAACCCGGCGGCGACGGCGCCCGAGGAGACGAGCACGACCGACACGCCCCGCGCGCGGGAGGCGGCGATGTCCGCGGTCAGGCGCGCGATCGCGGCGTTGTCCAGGACCCCGCCCGGGGCGAGCACGGCGGAGCCGACCTTGACGACGATGCGTCGGGCGGCGGCGGGTTGGGCGCGGTCGGGCATGGGGCGATGGTAGTGGGAGGTGGGAGGGGTGCGGTTGTGTTGGTGGGATCGAAGACCCCTCACCCCGGCCCTCTCCCCGGAGGGGAGAGGGAGGACGCGCATGCGATGGGTCATCGCGGGCGGGGCATGGGCTTGCCGGCGCTGGACCAGAGGACGCCGAAGGGGGCGCGCATCCGTGGGGGCAGGGCCATGCGCACGACGAGCCGTGCGAGTGGGCGGGCGGCGAGGCACCACGCGATCAGCGAGACGAGCATGATGCCAAGCGTGATCGTGCCGATCACGGGCGCGTAGATGCTCATGGTCATGTCATCGAACGAGGGGGATGTGGAGAGCTCCGCGCGGAAGACGGCGTAGAAGAGCGAGCCGGCGATGAAGATGGAGACGACCGGCACGACCACGGCCCGCCACGGCTTCTGGTGGAGCAGGGCGAGGCTCCAGAAGATGGCGAAGGGGACGGCGACGGCGCTCATGACGACCCAGAGCCAGGTGACGGAGCGGTCGGCGCTCGCCCAGAGCCCGCCGTGCGCGTCGAGGAGGGCGCGGGGGTCGTCGGTGTACGCCCAGCCCGGGTCGGGCGAGTCCCACTGGGAGTAGGTCGTGGTGCCGTAGTAGATGCTCGGTGTGACGAGCTTGGACCGTTCCTCGTCGAGCGACTCGACCCAGTGGTTGTACTCGGCGGTAAGCACGTTGCCGGCGGGCTCCGAGGCGATCTCGACCGAGACGATGGAGAGGCCAACGGTCATCATGGTCGTGCCCGCGAAGACGAGGAGCAGCAGCGCGAGCCAGAGCGCCGCGAGCACGGCGCTCCACCGGCGGGACCACTTGCCCAGCGCCGGGTATTCCTGCAGCGCGGCGACGGTGCCGCACTCGGGGCAGCGGGCGACGATGAGGTTGTAGTGCTCCTCGCGGGCGATGGGCTGGCCGTAGAGGTTGAAGCCGCACGAGGCGCAGGCGCGGTCGCCGACGATGGTGGAGAGGACGGCGGCGGGTTCGGGCGTCGCGGGGAGGTCGGTCACGCGGTGGGTCTCCTGAGCTTGCGGAGGGAGCGCCGGCGTTTGG
>BQJQ01000072.1 GCA_021604785.1 Phycisphaeraceae bacterium | reverse complement strand
GCTCGCGAGCATCGCGTGGAAACGTTCCGCGGCGCTGGGCACGCTCGTTGTCCGCCGGACCGCGTCCGCCGTGCCCACGCGGACGTGGATCGAGATCGACCCCGAGGTCGGCGACGCGTCCGAGGCGGACCTCGACCTCGTCGTCACCGCCGCGGCCAGCATCGGGGCGCACCTCGAACGCCAGGGCGAGAGCGCCGGGCTCTACGTCCCGTGGGCAGATGTCTGCGTTACCCCGGGCCAGGGCCCGCGTGCGATCCAGAATCTGTTCCGCACGCTCGCGGTATTTGACCCTCAAACACGGCGCCCGCGCCCCTTCCGAGGTCCGCTGCCACACGAGCAGACGGTCCGCATCGGCCTCACGACCCGCCCGGGGGAGCCCGTCATCAACGCACGGGCGCCGGCGTCGTGGCTGGCCGCCGGGGTCGAGCTGCCCGAAGCTCTCCGAGGGAGCACCACGGTCACCACGCCGCGGGCGCCCGTTGCACGCGAGCCGGAACGCGAGGCCGTGGCATGACCCCGCGTGTATTCGAGCGACGCATGATGCTTGTGACGGCGCTCGCCGTGCTGATGTACGCGATCGCGGCCCAGAGCGCCGTGACGCTCGTGCTCGCGATGGCGGGGATCGGTGTCGCGTGGTTTGTCGGGCGTGCCCGCGGGCAGCGGGCCGCGCTCCCGGTGCCGATCGTGCTCGTGCTGGTGCTCATGGTGTCGAGCATCGCGGTGCTCCGCGCGCTCGAAGGCGGCTTCACCGTCGGACTGTTCTGCGAGTTCATCATCATGCTCCTCGCGGTCAAGATGCTCGACCGCCGCCGCGCCCGCGACGACGCGCAGGTTCTCACGCTTGGCGTGTTCTTGTGCATCGGCGCGATCCTGACGAGCAACGCGATCTGGGTCGGGCTCATCATGCTCGCGATCGCGCCGGCGCTCGTCTCGGCGGTGCTGGCGTATCAGATCGTCGCGGCGGGCGAGGCGGCCGGCGACACCCCCGCGCCGACGAACGCCGGCCGTGTCACACGCGATGCAAGGCGTTTGATAACCGCGGCAACCATCGCCGTCGTCGTGGGCAGCACGGCGATGTTCCTCGTCTTCCCCCGCGGGCTCGGGTATCAGGCCTTCACTTCATGGAGCAACCCGTCCGGCGAACGGCAGGTCGGGTACGACGACGACATCGAACTCGGCTCGTCCGGGCTCATCTCTGAGTCGCACACACCCGTGCTCGACCTCCACGTCGTCGGGCCCGACGGCCTCTCGCTCGGCAGAGCCGGGCGCGTCTACTACCTCCGCGGCGCCGTGCTCAATGACTACGACGGGGGCACCTGGGCCGCCCGCCACAAGCCCGAATCAAGCCGGACAGACTCCGGCGCGTGGGCGTGGGTCGCCGCGATGAACGAGTCGGACCCGTGGGACGTCGAGCAGCGGATCACCATCCGCGACGCCGGCTCGGATACGGGGGCGCTGTTCGCGATCAACGAGCCGCAGTTCATCGCCTTCGATCAACCCACCAGGTGGGCGCCCAACCAGTGGACGTTCTCCATCTACCGCGATCGCTCCTACGGCAAGTTTTCCTACCGCGTCCGCTCGCGGGACCGCTCGAACCAGAGCGACTCGCTCCCCGGACGCGTCACGGCACGCCCCGCGTCGCCGCAGGCGGACGCGACGATCCCGCCCGAAGTCCGTGAGATCGCGGCGGGGGTCCTCACCCGCTCGGGGATCGACCCGGACCCCGCGACGCGCCCGCTGGACCACGACGCCGCGGCGGCCCGCGAGATCGAGTCTTTCCTGCAGAAAGAGGGCGGGTACAAGTACACGCTCTCCCCGCTGCCCGTGCGAGCGGGGATGGACCCGACCGTCGCGTTCCTCACTCAGAACCGCGAGGGGCACTGCGAGTACTTCGCGTCCGCGATGGCGGTCATGTGCCGGTCCGTCGGTGTTCGGGCACGGGTGGTCACGGGGTACGTCGCGACGGAGTACAACGACCTGACCGAGCACTACGTCGTGCGAGAATCCAACGCCCACGCGTGGGTCGAGGTGCTGGTCGCGCGCGATCCCGCGGTGTCTCGTCAGCTGCCCAACCGTGTGCGGGTGCCCATCGAAATCTGGCGGACGTTCGACCCGACGCCTCGGAACGATTTCCAGGCGCTCCACCAGAAGACCGACCCGTGGCTGTGGGCGAAGATCAAGAGCGCGTTCGAGGCGGTCCAGTTCGCCTGGGTTTCAAATGTCGTGGGCTACAGCGCCGACACGCAGCAGGAAGCGATTTCGACGACCCCGATCTCGTCGTGGGCCGACGCCGCCGAGTCCCGTGTCACCGAGCGATTCTCCGGGCGGAACAACAAGCTGGTCGCCCGCGCTGCCGCGGTGGGGGGGATCGTCTTTGGCGCCTTCATCGCGTTGGCGTGGCTCGCGATCACGGCCCGCCGACGCGGGCTGCTCGGCGGGCTCCGCTGGCTCTCGTTCCTCACGCGCCTGCGCGTGTGGAAACCACGGACCCGGGCCGAGGACCCCGTGCTCACCCTGCCCGAGCTGCGTGCGGGGTACGCCGCGTTGCTCGAAATGCTTCGCGTCTGCGCCCCGCCCATGCGTGCGACCGCGCCCCTCGCCCGGCGTGTCGAGAGCGCCCTCGCCGCGACGACCGATATGCCCGAGCAACCCGCCGCCGCCGCACGCCGAGCCGCGGGCGTGCTCTATGCCTCGGCGTACGGCGCCCGCCCGCCCTCGCCGCAGGACCGCGAGTCCCTCCTCGCCGACACGCGGGCCATCCGCGCGTGGGCCCGTCGGCACCGATAACCGGGCTCCGTTCCCGACCAACCGGCGCCATCGATCGCCCAAATCGTGCGCAAGGCGTGCGCGATCAAGCCCCGCCTCTCGTCCCGCGATAGCTCATGCGGCTGCGTTGCGCTCCCGGCGCCGCGGCCAAAGAGTGAGCGAGAGAGAGGAGAAACCCGTGCCTGCAAGCAGATCTCGGACCGAGCGGTGGCGTGATTCCCTGTGGAAAATCTACGAGCGCGGCGGCGGGCTCGAGTTCGCCCTGAGCACCGACGACGCCCAGGCCGACCCGGTCAAGGATCTGGTCTGGCGCGTCCGCATGCTCGGGCTCACCGAGGACGAGATCCGCGTCGAGCTGCCCGGGACGCTCGGCCGCTCGTTCCGCATCGAAGAGGGGTCCGAGCTCGTCGGCATCATGTCCGTCGGGCAGAACCGGTGGATGTTCCGCACGCACGTCCTGGGCACGGTCGAGATGAACGGCCGTTCGGGCCCGGTGCGGGCGTTGCGGCTCGAGATGCCCGAACGCGTCGAGCGGTGCCAACGCCGGACGTTCAACCGCGTGTCAGATGCGCAGATCAACCTGCCGACGGTCGACGCGTGGGTCCTCCGAGACCCCCGCTCGGCGATCCCCGCCGAGGTTGCTTCGCGCGTCCGACTGCTCGATGCACACGACTCGGACATCAGCGGCATCGCCCGCATCGGGCCCGAAGACGCCATGCTCCCGGATGTCGGTGCCCAGTTCGCGGGCAAGCTCGCGAACATCGGCGGCGGCGGTGTGGGACTGCTGGTGGACAGCGCGGATGCCGCGGCCCTCGAGGGGGGGACCGTCTTCTGGCTCCGTGTCGATCTCTCGCCTGTGCTCCCCGCGCCGCTCGCGCTCACAGCACGCCTCGCCCACACCCACGTGGACTCGCAGCAGCGCGTCTACGCGGGCATGGCGTTCGAGTTCGCCCACCACCCGTCGCACCAGCAGTTCATTGTCGATCAGATCGGGTGGTACCTCAGCTCGCTGCAGCGCCGCGCCGCAGCTTGAGCTGGCCCGCCCTCAATGGAACGAGGGCGTGTAAAGCTCCGGGCGGTCCTTGACCATGTACCGCGCGTGCCCGTGCGCCGCCTGCAGTGTCACGGTGTTCGCGCCGCCGTTCCAGACCCCGATCCACCGGCCCTGCTCGGACGTCACCCGCTCGGCCGTCCCAAATTTGGACGTGAACGTCGCGCGCCCCTCGGGCGCCGTGATCAGGAACGTCCCGCTCGACGTCGGCGCCGCCACCACAAGCACGCCCGAGCCGGACGTCCGCAGCGACAGGTCCTGCGTCAACGGCTCGTCGGTCCGCAGCTCGATCCCGCCATCCGAGACGACGCTCACCGTGCCGCGGACGCCGACGAGCTCGACATCCCCGTGCGTGTTTTCGATCACCACGCCGTCGCACGCGGGCGTGTAGATGTGCACGTCCAGCAGCGGGCGCGACCCGTCGGGCAGCGTCCGGTCCGTCGCACGCACACGCAGCACGCCCGTCTGACTCCCGTGGTCATGCTCAGCCACAAACCAGGGCCCGCGCAATGCATCGTCCGGCCAATTTTCCTCACGCGCGAGCTTCCGCAGCAGCAGCACGTGGCGTACGTGGAACTCGACCTTCGCTTCTTCATACCGATCGTGGGCCGTCACGAAGACGCCCCCGGCGTTGTTGGTCACGTCCACACCCAGAAACCGCCCGACGGCGATCGGCTCGCCCTCGATCGGCACCGTGTGCTCACGCTGGTGCAGGACCATCCGGGCCCGGATGCCCCCCTTGCGCGAGCCCGGCGGGGTCACGCTGCACCCGAGGCCGGCCAGGGGTGCCATCAGGCAGGCACCGGCGAGTATCAGAATGCCTATCGGTCGCGTGCGCGTCATGCGGGGTCTCATACGGGGCTCGGGTCGGGTTCGTTCAGCGGATTCGGCCGCTGGGGGCCGCAACTCTACTCGATCGGCTCGGGCCCGGGTGCGTCCCCATTCTCGGGCCTGTCTCCGGAACCGCCTGCCCGGGGGCACGGAGATAGGGTACTATTCGGTTCGAGTGAGCCCCGCACATCGGTCGGCTCAGAAAACACCCTTCCGGCGTCCGTGCCGGACTCGTCAGGTTCCTGAGCGGGCCGCCCATCAACGGGCCCGCAGCACGATACCCAGGCCGGGCCCCGCCCGGTCGACATCGGGACTCCCGCCGCCCTCGACACCGAAGGGCAGCCCGCGTGCAGGACCACGATTCCGCGACGGATCCGCCGATCATCAGGCCCTCCCCGGACGGGCCCTTCCGCGGAAGCACCAGCCGCCCATGCTTGACGCCACCCTTGGCTCCATTCCAACGACCGGGAGCGGCGCGCCCTCGTGGATCATCCCGGCTCTGGTTGCCCTTCTGCTGGGCGGCGTGCTGGGCTTCCTCGGCGTTCGTTTCTTCGCCAAGTCGATCGTCTCCAAGGCGAGGGGCGAAGCCGACGACATCCTCCGCAAAGCCGCCCTGGACGCCGACGAAAAACAACGCGTCCGGAAGAAAGAGGCGGACAAGGAGATCGACGAGGAGCGGAAGCAGCTCCGCGACGCGGAGCGGGAGCTCACCAAGCGGGAAGGGCAGCTCGAGCGTTTGCAGAGCTCGGTCGCGTCCAAAGAGCACTCCATCGCCGACCGAAAGAAGAACCTCGACGCCCGCGAGTCCGCGGTCGAGGCCCGTGAGGGCGAAGCCGCCGCCCTGATCGAGCAGCAGACCCAGGCCCTCGAACGCGTCACGCAAGTCTCGCTGGCGCAGGCGAAGGAAATGCTCCTGGAGCGCGTCGAGGACGCGAACCGGGCCGAGGTCGCCAAGCGGGTCCGCGAGATCCACGAGCAGGCCGAGGAGTCCGCCCGCGAGCGGACCACCGAGATCCTCCTCCAGTCGATCCAGCGGTACGCGACCGAGACGACCAGCGAATCCACCGTCCGCACTGTCGCGATCCCGTCCGACGACATGAAGGGGCGGATCATCGGGCGCGAGGGGCGCAACATCCGGGCGATCGAAAAAGCCACCGGCGTCGACATCATCGTCGACGACACGCCCGGCGTCATCGTCGTCTCTTGCTTCGACAAGGTCCGCCAGGCGGTCGCCGTCGAGGCCCTGTCGCGTCTGGTCGCCGATGGCCGCATGCACCCGACGCGGATCGAGGAGGTCGTCGAGAAGGTGCAGTCCGAGATCGCCGAGACCGTCGTCAAGGCGGGCAAGGACGCCGCCGTCGAGGTCAACCTCCGCGGGTTCAACCCCAAAGTCATCGAGGCGATGGGCAAACTGCACTACCGCACCAGCTACGGCCAGAACGTGCTCCGCCACTCGATGGAAGTCGCGTACCTCTCACAGCTCATCGCCGAGCAGCTCGGGCTGAACGGGCGCCTGGCCCGCCGGTGCGGGTTCCTGCACGACATCGGCAAGGCGATGGACCATGAGATCGAGGGCGGGCACCCCAAGATCGGCATGGATTTCGCCAAGCAGCACGGCGAGAAGGACGAAGCCGTCCTCAACGCGATCGGCGGGCACCACGCCGACATCCCCGCGACGACCTTCTACACCCCGATCGTCATGGCCGCCGACGCCGTCTCCAGCGCCCGCCCGGGCGCCCGGCGCGAGTCGATGGAGCGGTACATCCAGCGCCTCAACGACCTGCAGGACATCGCCCTGACCCAGCCCGGCGTTGTCGAGGCCCACGCCATCCAAGCCGGGCGCGAGGTCCGTGTGATGATCGACGCGGACCGTGTGTCGGACGATGAGGCATACCTGATCGCCCACAACATCGCCAAGCGCGTCTCCGACGAGATGACCTTCCCCGGCGAGATCCGCGTGACGGTCCTCCGCGAGACCCGCGCCATCGAGATCGCCCGCTAGCTCACCCGAGCCGCGCGAGCGCCGCCCAGACGCCTAAAGCGATCACAACCAGCCGCACGTCCACCATCGTGCGCACGCGAGCGGGCTTCGCTGCGGTCAGCGCCCACGTCGTCGCGACGATCGCCCCGCCCCAGATCCCCGCCGTCAGCCTCGGCGCAGGCCCCGCCAGCAACGCCGCCCCCGCCAGCACATGACACGCGAGCGCCAGCGTCCGGGCTGCGCGGGGGCCCGCGATCGCCGCCACCGACCCCGCGCCCGACGCGCGGTCTGCCTCGCGATCGTCCAGATCCGACAGCGTGCAGTCGCCCAGCACTATCAGCACGAGCCCCGCCGCGGTGATCCACGCCGCCGGGCGCTCGATCAGCACAAATTCCGCGTCCGCCGCCAGCACGCCCAGCGCGATCAGGCAGGCCGCGACCACCGGGCCCTTGAGCCAGACCGAGTCCTTGAGACGCCACCGCCCGGGGCACGAATACGCCGTCACCACCGCCAGCCCGAACCACGGCCCCAGCGCCAGCCCCGGGCGGATGAACCACCCGACCGCGCTCGCCGCGACGAGCGCCAGAACCGCGACGACCCGCGTCGCGCGCCGAGCAGCGGCCGATCCCGGCCACGGCGCCCCGTCCGCCGGGTCCGCACGCCGCACGCCCACCCGATCAAGCAGATACACCCCGAACCCAACCAGCAGGCAGAACACCTCCGCGCCCCACGGCGGGCGGCCCACGCTCTGGAGCGTTTGCGCCGCCAGAAATGGCAGCCCCGCAACGTACAGCGAAGACCACGTCCCGAGCTCGCTCACAACCGGGCGCCGAGGCACCACCTCGCCTGCCCGCTCGCTCACCCGTCGCCGCCTGTGCGATGGCGGAACGACCACCCGTACGACGGATCGACCACGACCGTGTCGGCGTCGCGAACGAGACGCGACGCGAGCCGTTCCATCGCCAGCCGCTCTTTGCGCCGACGGATCTCGTGCTCGATCGCGCGCCCGTCCGCGTCGGTCGGCTCGGCGGGCCCGTCCGCAGCGATCGTGCGCTCGACCATCGCGAACCCCCAACGCGCGCCCATCGAGACGAGCCCGGTGATCGTGCCGTCGCCCGTCTCGACGATCACCGAGCGGAGCGCCTCGGGGTACGCGGGGTCGAGCACGCTGACAGCCCCGATCCACCCGCCGCCCGCAGCGCTGGGGTGGGTCGAGGCGTGGCGTGCTTCGTCGGCGAACGCGCGCACCAGCCCGCCGTCGAACGCGCCCGCGACGACGCGGTCCCGCGCCGCGTCCGCGCCGCTCTGCGTGGGCATGACGATGACCCGGACAACCCGGCGCTCGCCGTGGCGGATCCGGTGGGCGAGCAAAATTTCTCCTTCGCTCACGTCGACATCGCCTCGGACGAGCGCCCGCAGCATCGCGTTCCGGCGGAGCAGCGCCTCGAACCGGCGCGGCCCGAGCCCGCGCTGGGCGCGCAGCGTGTCGATGAGCCCGGTCACCGCCGAGGCCGTCCCTGCCGAGTCACTCGCCTCGATCGATGCGACCAGATCCTCGCGCTCGCGGGCGATATCCTCGGGCGTGAACGAGACGCCGGCCCGCGCACACGCCCGCTCGAGCTCGCGTTCGAGCACCATCTCCTCGACGACCAGCCCCCCAGCGATCTCTCCCGCCCGGGCCCGCGCCTCGATGGTGCTCAACGGCTGCCCGTCGTGCAGGATCAGCGTCGTATCGCGCACCGTCGGCGCACTGGCCAAGAACAGGCGAGCCGCGGGCCCGCTCTCGCACCCCGACACTGTCATGAGCGCCCCCACGAGCACGGCAAAAGTCGGAAACGATCGGGCGCACGCCATGGGCGATATGAGCGGCCCCGACCCCCCGGGTCAACCGCGGGGCTCTTTCTGACGTATCGGATGCCCACGGGGATACGCTCATGCCGGTGACCGAGCCACAGACACCACAGCCCACGCCGACCGCCGGCCCTCCGCCCACACCTCAGCCGAGGGCCGTGGTCTGCCCGTACTGCGGGCACATCTCGGGCGACACCGCCCGGTGCGCGCGCTGCGGCGGCCGGTTCGAGCCCCTCTCCCGCCAGGCGACCCAGAACGCGATGGGCCCGTGGGCCTTCATCGACCCCGCCGTGCCCACCCGCCCGGGGTGCTCGTACGAGACGCTCCGCACGCTGATCCAGCGCGGCACCGTCCGGCGTGACTCGGTCGTCCGCGGCCCGAGCACGCGCCAGTTCTGGATGCTCGCGACCCGTGTGCCCGGCATCGCCCACATCTTCGGCGTCTGCCACAGCTGCCAAAAGCCCGCGTCGCCCGACGATTATTCGTGCGCCGCGTGCGGGGCGGTCTTCGAGGTGGACAAGGACCGCCAGCACCTGGGCGTCGGGCCGGTTCGGCTCATCGCGGGGCAGGCGTCGGCGGACCAGATCGCCGCGTCCTACGGCGTCGCTCCCAGTGCCGCACCGCCCGCGGCGGGCGCCCAAGCACCCGCGATCGCCGCGGCCGCGCCCCGGATCGAACCGCCCGAACGAGCCCCGGCGCAGGCGGCAACTCCCGAGCCCGCGCCGGCGAGCAACAGCCCGCGGGCGCGCATCGAGCGGCGAAAGCACCAGCGCGCACGAAAGCGGATGATCACCATCACGCTCACCGCGGTGGGGGTCGTCGTGGTCGGGCTCGCGATGTTCGCGATGGGGATGCTCGCGAATGCCGGCGACGAGCCCGCGCCGGCGGGCACATCCGCGTCGCCCTGACCCCGCAAACCTCGCCCGCGGGGAGCTACACTTTGGCCGTCTGCCGGTCCGGTGGGCGAGGGAGGTGGGCCCGTGCGGATCCTGATCGCCGACAAGTTTGAAGCCGCCGGCGTCGAGGGGCTCGAAGCCCTCGGGTGCACCGTCACCGTCGAGCCCGGGCTGGGCCCGGACACGCTCGCCGGGGCGCTCCGTTCGAGCGAGGCCGACGTGCTCGTTGTGCGGTCGACCAAGGTCCCCGCGGCGGTCATCGAGGGCGCCTCGGCGCTCAAGGGCATCATCCGCGCAGGGGCGGGCTACGACAACATCGACTGTGCCGCGGCGGACGCCAAGGGCATCAGTGTCTGCAACTGCCCGGGCATGAACGCGATCGCGGTCGCCGAGCTTGCGATCGGGCATTTGATCAACCTGGACCGGCGGATCGGCGAGCAGACCGCCGAGCTGTGCGCAGGCAACTGGAACAAGGCCGAGTTCTCCAAGGCACGCGGGCTCAAGGGGCGCAAGCTGCTGGTGATCGGCACGGGCGCGATCGGCACCGCGGTCATCACGCGGGCCAAGGCGCTGGGCATGGAGGTCTGGGCCCAGTCGCGCCGTCTGGGCGACGACACGGCCCGCGCCCTGGGCATCCGCCCGATCTCGTATACCCGCGAAGCGATCATCGAGGCGCTGGGCGAGGTCGATGCGGTCTCGATGCACGTCGCCTCCACGCCCGACACCAAGAACCTCTGCGGCCCGGGTTTCTTCGGCGCGATGAAGCCCGGCGCGTACTTTATCAACACCTCCCGCGGCGACATCGTCGACGAGGGCGAGCTGATCAAGGCGATCAAGGAAAAAGGCATTCGCGCGGGGCTCGACGTCTACGCGGACCAGCCAGCAGAGAAGACCTGCGCCTTCGCGCCCGAGCTCGCCAAGCTCCCGGGCGTCAGCCTCACGCACCACTGCGGCGCCAGCACCGACCAGGCCCAGATGGCGGTCGCCGAGGAAGTCGTGCGAATCGTGGACGAGTATCAGAAGAACGGACGGTTCGAGAACGTGGTCAACACGCCCGCCGGCGCGCACGCCGGGGCATGACGAGGGACACGCGATGAGCAAGCGGATCTACAACTTCTCGGCCGGCCCGGCCTGCCTCCCCGAGCCCGTCCTCAAGCAGGCCCAGAAGGACCTCTGGGACATCATGGGCTCGGGCATCGGCATCCTCGAGCACTCGCACCGGGGCAAGGTCTTCGACCGCATCACCGCTGAGACCGAGGCGAGCTGCCGGGCGATCACGAACATCCCCGACGACTACGCGGTCTTCTGGATGCAGGGCGGCGCGACCAGCCAGTGCTACTTTGTGCCCGCGAACTTCCTCACGCCCGATCGGACCGCGGACTACTTCGAGACCGGCAAGTGGGCCCAGGACTCGATCAAGGAAGTCCCCCTCTACGGCAAGCTCAACGTCTGCGGCTCGAGCAAGGACAAGAACTTCTCGTACATCCCGACCGGCTCGCAGGTCTCGTACTCGGACAACCCCGCGTACGTGCAGTTCACCGCCAACAACACGATCATGGGCACCGAGTTCCAGACCGAGCCCGACGCCCCGGGCGACGCGTTCCTGGTCTCCGACGCGTCGAGCAACATCTTCTCGCGCCCGATCGATGTCACGAAGTTCGGGCTGATCTATGCCGGGGCGCAGAAGAACCTGGGGCCCTCGGGCATCACGCTGCTGATCGCCCGCAAGGACCTGATCGAGAAACCCGTGCGCGAGCTGCCGCAGATGATGCAGTTCGGCAACCACGCGAAGAAGGAGGGGCGGTTCAACACGCCCAACACCTTCGGCGTGTACCTGATGGGCGAGGTCTTCAAGTGGATCCTCGCCGAGGGCGGGCTCGACGCGATGCGCGATCGGAACGAGGCGAAGGCGGCGGTGCTCTATGACTTCCTGGATGCGCAGGACTTCTTCATCCCCCACGCCGAGAAGGCCAGCCGGAGCACGATGAACATCACGTTCAAGTGCCCGACGCCCGAGCTCGACGCGGCGTTCATCGAGGGCGCTGAGAAGAAGGGGCTCGACGGGCTGACCGGGCACCGGCAGATCCAGGGGATGCGGGCGAGCATGTACAACGCGTTCCCCAAGGCCGGCGCCGAGGCGTTGGTCGCGCACATGAAGGACTTTGCCCGCGAGCACGCGGCGGCGGCCAAGGCCTGAGCATCGTCGCTAGACGCCGCCCCCGCCCTCAACCACCCGGCTGTGCGAGCCGGGCCATGCACGCGTCGAAGACTTCGTCCACGCTGATGCGGGCCATGAGCGCGCCGTTGGCGTCGGTCTTGTGGTCAATGGGGTCGCCCGGGGTGACGTGCTGGATGACGTCCGCCTCGCGCCGATAAGGCCCGACGCGTGACACGTCCGTCGGTCCGAACAGCGCGACGGTGGGGCGGTCGAACCCGACGGCCATGTGCAGCGCCGCCGAGTCGTTCGCAACGACGAGCTTTGCGCGCGAGATCAGGGCCATGAGCTGCGCGATGCTCGTGGACCCGACGCGATCGGTGACCTGCGGCGAGCCCGCCGCGAGGTCGAGCACGGGCCGGCACTGGGCCCGCTCGGATGCCGCCCCGACGACCACAATCTTCGGCACGCCCGCATCCAGCAGCCGCCGGGCGAGTTCGGCGAACCGATCTACCGGCCAGCGCTTCGCCGCCCATCGGCTGGTCGGGGCGAGCACTGCGAACGGCTCGGCGTGCTCGGCGACCACGTCCGCCCGGGCCTGCGGGTCCGGGTACAGGCGCATGTCCCGCACCGGGCCAACTCCCAGCGGGCGCAGCAACCCGAGCATCCGGTCCACCGCGTGCTTCTCGCGCGGCTCGCGGACTCGGTCGGTGTACGCCAGCCACCCGAACTCCTGCGCGTTGGTGTATCCCACACGGCGCACGGCCCGCGTGGACCACGCGAACAGCGCGCTCCGCCCGAGCCCCTGCGCATCGATGACCATGTCGTAGTGTTCTGCTGCGAGCGAGCGCATGAACTTGAGCGCCGGTCCGAGGTTGCCACGCCTGGCGGCACGCCCGAGCCCCGTGCGATCGAACGGCACCGCCCGGCGCAGCGCCGGGTGATGCTCGATCGCCTCGACGAACGTGTCCTGCACAAGCCAGTCGATCGCCGCGTTGGGATACGCCGCGCGGAGCGACGCGAGCACCGGCACCGTGCGGCACACATCGCCCAACGCGCTCGGGCGGATCAGCAAGATCTGTCGGGGTCTGGGCCTGGACACGGGGCAGACGATACCCGGCCAGAGCGGTCCGGTCAGACGGCAAGCGCCCGGGCGAGCTCGCTCAACGTCGTTCGCCCCGCGCGGACCTTGTCGAACCCGTCCTCGCGCATCGGGTGCAGGTCGCCCGACGCGGCCGCCGCGGCTGCGATCACGGGCGAGTTCGCACGGTCCATGATCATCTGGCGGACCTCGGGCGAGAGCGTGAGCAGCTCAAACACGCCCAGCCGCCCGCGGTACCCCGTCCCCCGGTTGGAGCGATCCGGCACGCCGCGTCGGAGCATCCCCGACGGGGGCAGCTCGAACCCCCGCGGCAGATCCGCCGGGTCCGGGCGGTATTCCTCGGAGTGCTCGGGGCAGATTCGCCGCACCAGCCGCTGGGCCAGCACGCCCTCGACTGACGAGCTGACCAGGAACGGCTCGACGCCCATGTCGAGCAGCCGCGTCGGCGCGCCCGCCGCGTCGTTCGTGTGCAGCGTGCTGAAGACGAGGTGCCCGGTCAGCGAGGCCTGGATCGCCGTCTCGGCCGTCTCCTTGTCGCGGATCTCGCCCACCATCACCACGTCCGGGTCGTGCCGCAGGACCGAGCGGAGACCCGCGGCGAACGTCAGCCCCGTCTTCGCGTTCACCTGGATCTGGTTCACCCCGGCGGCGTGGTACTCGACGGGGTCCTCGATGGTCACCGCCTTGATCTCGTCGGTCACGATCCGATTGAGCGACGCGTAGAGCGTCGTGGACTTGCCCGAGCCCGTCGGCCCGGTGACGAGCAAAATCCCGTGCGGCTTGGAGATCAGCCCGTCCCACCGCGCCATCGTTCCGGCGTCCATCCCAAGGTCGTCGAGGGACATCAGGG
>BQJQ01000071.1 GCA_021604785.1 Phycisphaeraceae bacterium | reverse complement strand
CGAGCTTGCCCTCGCGGGCGAGTTGCTTCCAGATCGCCCGCGGGAACTCCGTGGGCGGCTCGATCGCGTCGATCTTGGACGATCTTCCCGCCGTCGTGTAGTGCCCGGCGAGCGTGGACTCGTCGGCCAGCCGGGCCGCCTTCATCCGCTTGCGGAAGGCCCGCATCGCGTCGTTCAACTCGTGGAGGGTGAACTCCTGCGCGGGTCCGGCGGCGGGCGGGGGTGCGGCTTCGGGGTTCTCGAGCTTGGTTACCAGCGCGTCGAGCCCCGCGGCGTCCTTGTCGTCGATCACCCGCTTCGCCTCGGACTGGTCCACGGGCATCCGCCCGATCAGCCGCGTCACCAATGCCCACGCGTCCACGATCTTCAGCCGGTCCTCGCCGGCCACGATCACGTCCGTCTGCTCGCGGATTTTCTCGACGGCGTTCATGGCGGGAGGATAGGGAGTCAACCCGTGCCACCGACCCGTGCCATCCACGAGCCCCTCGCGTGAGCGAGGGGATTCCCCCGGCTCAAGCCGGGGGCTCGTCGAACGCCCGTCCGAACGAGACGGGTTTTCAGCCCGGTGGCACGCTCAGTTGCCGGCTTGGGCCCAATCACGCAAGAAGCTCTCAAAGTCAGCTTTGTAGGCTCTCCACAGCATTGGCAGATCAGATGTTCTACGAGCAGTCCGTTCGAGCCTTTGGCTGAGCAGCACATTGCACTGCTGTGGACGGACCTGCACGGCTACGCGAATTGTGCACGCGGCCATTCCGATTTGCCCTCGAAAGAACTTTACATATGGGGTTTCGGTTTCCTTGCCTTCACCAGCTGTCTGAACCCAGCCTTGGGTGGTCCAGTAGTTGACAATTGCGGCCATGAGCACTTCTGGTCCCGCGGGGATGCTGATCGCGAAACTCGATCCGACATCAAGCTCCTGTGCCAGCCGCCGCCGCTCGTCACGATCAGCTTCGGCATGATGATGGTGCTCCGTAACACGATCGCGCAGACTGCTTGCCTCTTGGCGCACTGACTCTAGCTGTGACACAAGCTGATCCTCGGCCTTGGAGTCCAGGTAACTCAGGGCCCCTGCCAGCAAGAAGCCCAGCAACGCGATAATCGTGAAGAATCCGAAGAACGGTGCGGCTGCCGCGAAGAGTGCGGATGATGCCGCCGTTACCACGGCGAGCACAATGAAAGCGATTGCGGAGAAGAGGCACAGGTTGCACCATTTTAACGCCGGGCGATGTCCCTCGGCGTGTTCTGGTGCGGCCATTTGAATGAGACGGCGCACTGGATGCGTTGCTGTTAGTTCACGTTCAATCCTGCGCGCACGCTCTTCCGTTTGGCGGAGTCGGTAGGAAAGTTGCATCCCGGAGCTAGGGGGTTTACTTGCCATTGTCAGATGTTACTACAAGTTCCCCCGCCGCTCCTGCTCCAGTTCCAGCGCCTCGAACAGCGCCTTGAAATTCCCCTTCCCGAAGCTCTGCGACCCGCGGCGGCTGATGATCTCGAAGAACAGCGTCGGGCGGTCCTGCAGCGGCTTGGTGAACAGCTGCAGCAGATACCCCTCGTCGTCCGCGTCCACCAGGATGCCCAGGTCCTTGATCCGCTCGTGGTCCTCGCGGACGGCCTCGTGCCCGTGCTCGGTCAGCGTCTTGTTCACGCGGTCCCACACGATGTCGTAGTACGAGTCGGGCAGGTTCAGGAAGTCCACGCCCCGGCGCCGAAGCTCGGCGACCGACTTGAGCTCGTCGTCGGTCCGCATCGCCAGGTGCTGGACGCCGGGGGTCATGTCGTGCCATTCCAGGTATTCCTGGATCTGGCTCTTCTTCTTGCCCTCGGCGGGCTCGTTGATGGGCATCTTGATCAGGTGGTTGCCGCTGGCCATCACCTTGGACATGAGCGCGGAGTACTCCGTCGAGATGTCCGCATCATCGAAGTGCTTGAACATCTTGAAGCCCATGACGTCCTCGTACCACTGCACCCAGTGGTTCATCTTGCCCTCTTCGACGTTGCCGACGCAGTGGTCGACGTACATCAGCCCGCACGGGTTCTTGGCGTTGTAGTCGTTGACGGGCGAGTCCATCTTCTTGAAGACGGGCATGAACTCGCTCCCGCCCTTCTTCACCTTGTCCAGCGCGTAGTGCCCGGTCCGCGAGACGAAGGTGTGCACCGCGCGGCCGTAGGTCTTGATCGGCGCGACGACGACCGTGCCCCGGTCGTCGGTGATCTCCCGCGGCTCGCCCCAGGGCTCGGCGCCGTTCTTGACCGCGGCTTCGTACGCCGCGACGGCGTCCTCGACGGTCAGCGCGATGTCCTTGACGCCGTCGCCGTAGCGCATGATCTCGTCGGCGGCGGGGTGGTCTTTGTTCAGCGGCGAGGTCAGCAGCAGGCGGATGTTCCCCTGCGTGAGCAGGTAGTCCGCCTCGTCGCGCGAGCCCGTGGTCAGGTCCGCGATCTGGTCGATGCGGAAGCCGAAGGTGTGGGCGTAGAAGTACGCCGCCTGCTTGGCGTTGCCCACGTAGAAGCGGACGTGGTCCACGTCGTGGAGCGCGAGCGGATCGGCAGCCCCGGCACCACCCGGCTGGGCGGCGGTGGTCGTTGCGGTCGTCATTGGATGTCTCCAAAGCTCTTGGGCGGTGTGGTGCGCGTTCTGGAAGCCGCGCGGGAGCCCAGGTCCCGTGCCCCTATCATAGCGGGCATGACCCCCGGCTTGGAACCCCGGGGGCCCGGGCCCCGAATCGGGTCCGGCCCGTGCGGAGGAGATCACCCATGCGTCTGAATTCGTTCTTGGCCGGCGCCGCCCTCGGTGCCGGAGTCCTGCTGTCGGCGGCCCCTGCCGTCGCCCAGCTCACCACGATCTCCTACCAGGGCCAGCTCGAAGACGCCGGCGGCCCCGCTTCGGGCCCATTCGAGATCCGCTTCGGGCTCTGGGACGCCGAACTGGGCGGGACCATGCTCGCCGAGCACGTCTCTATGGTCACGGTCAGCGCCGACGGATTCTTCCTCGCCGATGACATCCCCTTCGCCCCCTTCTTCGACGGCACCGCCCGCTGGATGAGCCTCGCCGTCACGCCCGACGGCGGCTCGGAAACGATGCTCGACCCGCGTCAGCCGATCTCGCTCACCCCGCACAGCGCCTACGCGCAGCGCTCGGGCACGTCGCTGCAGGACGCCGCGGACAACGGCTCGCTCGTCGTGGGCGATGTGGACATCGACGGCGGGCTCGACCTGGGCGGCTCCACCAACGGCCGCCTCCGCGTCTACGGCGACTTCGCCTCCAACATCCTCGTGGACCTCCGCAACGACGGCACCCGCGGCGGCCGCATCGACATCCGCGACACCAACAACAACATCGCCGCCTTCCTCTCCACCGACCCCAGCGGCGGCGCCCGATTCACCATGGCCCGCGACGACACCGGCGCCACCGGCTTCTCCGTGGACGGCAACGTCTCGGGCAGCGCCGCCACACGCGTGGACATCACCGGCGAGTCTCAGCTGTTCGTCTTCGACACAAGCGTGAGCGGCGATGCGTCCACCGTCCTCCCCGACGGCGCGGTCAACGCCGCCGAGATGTTCAACGAGCCCGGCGTCGCCGAGATCCACGCCAACGCCCTCTCGCAGGACATCGAAGCCGGCATCGGCCCGATCCTCTCACGCACCATCACCGTCCCCGGGCCCGGCTACGTCGTCGCCATTGCGAACCTCGAAGTCCTCATCGGGTTCATCACCGGCTCCGACCAGCTCGTGAGCATCGGCGTCTCCGACGAACCCGACGCATTCTTCGAGGGGCTCGAGCTCTCCGAAGACATCCCCGCCTCGACCGGCACCGGCACGTACAACTTCGTCATCTCCCCCTCGCTCGTCTTCCCGGTGGATACCGCGGGCGCCCACACCTACTACCTCGTCGGACAGGAAGGCGGCGGCAACGGCGGCAACTTCATCCGCGCCTCCGACGCCCAGATCACGCTCCTCTACGTCCCCACTGCGTACGGCGCCATCGGCCTCAACGTCCTCCGCTCGGGGGGCGGCCCCGAAGAGTTCATCGGCCCCGCCGCCCCGCCCCTGTCCGACGCCGAGATCGCCGCCGAGCGCCTCGCCGAGGTGCAACGCTCCAACGCCGCCCTGCTCGCACGCCAGCGGGAGCTCGAGCGCCGTCTGGAAGACCAGCAGCGACGCCTGGACGCTCTGCTGGGTGACGCGGAATAGCTCCGGGGAAAATTCTCGGGGCTCAGGGAACCCGAGCCCGCCGGCGCGCATTGCAAGGGTGATGACCACCCTGCCCGCCGCGATGACCGACGCCCCCGCCCGCGGGCACGCCCAAGGCACGGCGGCCCAGAGTGAACGATCGGTGATCGACGCCGCCCCGCGAGACCCCGGCGCGTTCTCACGCCTCTATCGAACGCACTACCGAGCGGTCGCGGGATACCTGTACCGCCGCACCGGTGACGCGGCGCTCGCCGAAGACCTCGCCGCCGAGACGTTCATCGCCGCATGGCGGGCGCTGCCGCGGTACCGCCACCGCGGCGTGCCGTTCCGCTCGTGGCTGCTCCGCATCGCGACCAACCAGGCCAACGCCGCCGCCCGCAGCGTCCGCCCGCGCCGCGCCGCAGAGCAATCCGCGAGCGTGCCCGCGCACACCCAGCCATGCGAGGCGGACGAGCAGGCAGACGCCGTGCACCGCGCCATGCACGCCCTGACCCCCGAGCACCAGACCGCCATCGCACTCGTGTATTTTGAATCCATGACCGTCGCCCAGGCCGGCGCCGTGCTCGGCGTGCCCGCGGGGACGGTCAAGTCCCGCCTCGCCCGCGCCCGCGACGCCCTGCGGGCCGAGCTCGAACGCCTGGGAGCCACGCCATGAACACGCGACACGAATCAGACCCCCAGCTCGATGACATGCTCACCCGCGTGCGCGATCGCGTGTGGCCGGGCCCGGACCACAACCCGAAGGTCGATGCTTTTCTTCAGGAGCGAATCATGCGCAAAGAATCCAAGCCGTTGCTGAACCGGACGACCATCGCCCTCATCGTCGCCGGCCTGCTCGGGGGCGGGGCGGTCACCGCGGCCGTCACGCACCAGATCATGTCTCAGCGTGCGGTGTTGGTGACGGAAGACGGCACCAAGTACGAGGTCATGCTCTCGCCCACCACGGAGGGCGCCTCGGGCACGTTTGTCACCGACGAAGGCACCGTCTACGGCATCGACATGGCGGGCTCGGACACCGCCGGCGAACGCACCCTCACCGTCGATATGGACTCGGCCACCCCCGGCAGCGCCACCGTCTCGGTGACCGATGACGAGTTCAGTACCACCGGCGCGAAGTTCATCGACGAGGACGGCGTCGAGTACGAGGTCGATCCCGCCGCTGTGGACGGCTGGATCACCGACGACGAAGGCTGAGCCTCCACGAATCGTGATCCCGTGCGCTGATTCGACCCGGCGCACGGGACGGTCCGGCCCGGGGAGCAGCGGCTCTCCGGGCCGATCGTTGCGCACCGACATCGTTTCTCACGCCGCGTACACCTGCAATTGCAACGAACCGATGGCTCAGCCGTGCGCAGCCCGACGCAGGGGGCGGCCAAGCGTCAGCCCCCACACACCCCGGAGCACCACCAGAACCGGGCTCGCGACCAGCGCGGCCATCCCCGCGAGCCACCGCACCCGCAGGCGCATCCGCAGCCGCCGGATCGGCACGTCGTCCGGGTCAAGCCGGCTCGCCCGACGCACCCAATACCGCGCCCGCATCCACTGGCGCTGACGCATGTGCGCCACCGCGAGGTTGTGCATCGCCGGCACAAACCGCGGCTCGAAGATCAACGCCTGGCGTGCCTGCTCCATCCCCGCGTCCGTCTCGCCCATCTCAAGCAGCGCGACGCTCAGGTGGTGGTGGGCCGTGTGGCTGCCCGCGCGCCGCTCGAGCGCCACGCGGTACACGCCCGCCGCGTCGCGCGCAAGGTCCGCGTCGAGGAGCAAGTGCCCGAGGTCTTCAAGGTCTTCGGCCGCGAACTCCTCGGGACCGCTCCGCGACGCCCGCAGTTCCAGCCGCAGCAAGTCCCGCGCCCGAGGCAGGTCCTCGTCGCGCCCACGCGTCAGCAGGAGATCAGCCAGCCGGCGCCTCGCCCCGGGGAAGACCGGGTCCAGCCGCAACACGACATCGAACTGCACCAGCGCCGTCGCGAGGTCATTGCCCCGGTCGGCAAGGTCGCCCAGCGCGAAGTGCGCGTCCGCGTGGTCCGGGCTCAGTTCGAGCACCCGCCGAAACTTCTCAGCCGCTTCTTCCGGGCGTCGCATGTCCGTCAGCAACTCGCCCAGGTCCAGCAGCGTGTCGATGTCGCCCGGGTCCTTGCGCAGCTCGCGGAGATACAGCTGCCGGGCCCGCTCCAGCCGCCCCGTCGCCGCGAACGCCTCGGCGAGCCGCGCCTGCACCCGCGGCAGCGTCGGGTCCAGCCGCGCCGCCTCGCGCAGGCACCAGACCGCCTTGTCGTGCTTGCCCCGTGTCATGAGCGACTCGGCCATCGCCGCGTACAGCTCCGGGTGCTCCGCGTCCATCTGCTGCGCGAGGTAGAACGTCTGTTCCGCGTCCTCGTGCCGATTGAGCGACGCCAACGCCTCGATCCGGTACACCGCGTGCTCGACGTTCGACGCGTCGAGCTGGTCCGCCCGGTCGAGCCACTCGATCCCATCGATCGCCTTGCCTGCGCGGATCCGGTTGATCGCGGCGTACAGCGCCGACTGCGCGTCCGCCTCGCCCGTCTCGTCATGAAGCTGGTACGCGCGGGCGAACGAGTCCGCCGCGTGGCTGTTCCGCCCGGCCGCCTCAAGCGTCAGCCCGAGGTTGAAGTGCCACTCGGCCTGGTACGGGTTGAGCGACAGCGCTCGGCGGAGCTCGTTCTCCGCCTCGTCCCATCGGCCGGCGTCATAGTGCTCATGCGCCCGCTCGACGTGCTGTTCTGCATTGACCCAGTCGTTCACAACCGGCCCTCGGCTCAGGGCGACACGCCCCGCGGTGGGATCGTAACCGCCCGGGCCCGCAGCCTCAACGCCGACCCGGGACCGGGGCCCCTCGCGACCCCGCCGTCCCATCTGGTATCGGACGTGCATGCTCGCGGGGTCGATTTGACGATATTTGTGACCCCGGGCTCGCCCTCGGGGGGTATCCCACCCCATGATGACACCGATGAACCACGCCATGCTCGCACGCCTGACGCTCGCCGCCGCAACCGCTCTGACGGCTGCCGGTGCCTCGGCACAGCCCGCCAGCGAGGCTCCCGAGCAATCGTCACCCCCCGAACAGGTAGTCGCCGAGCCCGGTTCAGTCTCCGAATACGTGCGACTCGCCTCCGACCCCGGCGTGCCCGCCCCCGCCCGCGCCGAGGCAGCCCTGGCCCTTGTCGCCCTGTGCCCGGACCCCGCCGCGGTGACCGCCCTCGACCGCCTGCTCCTCTCGGATCCCGCCGACACTTCCACTCGAGAAATTCTTCTCGGTGCCGTCGCCACGACCCATCACCCGGACGCCGCGATCTGGCCCATCGTCCGCGACCTCGCGATGCGTCGCGAGGACCCCGTCCGGGCGCGGGCGATCGAGACCTGCGCCGTCTACCGCACCCGCCCCGCCGCCCGCATGCTCGTCGGGCTCCTGAACTCCGAACACCAGGCACCCGCCGCCCGCGCGCTGGCCGCGCTGACCGGGCGTGACGATCTCGGGTCCGACCCCACTCGCTGGCGCGCGTGGCTCCGCCGCGTGCAGGACATCTCCGACGCCCAGTGGCACGACGAGATCCTCTCCGCTGTCGGCGAGCAGGGCGCCCGCAGCGCCAACGCCAACGCCGCACTGCGCACGGACCTGGTCGATGCATACCGCCGCCTGCACCTCGCGATGGCGCCCGACGCCCGCCCGACGCTGCTCGCCGAGTTGCTCGTGCACCGCCAGCCCGCGGTCCGATCGCTCGGGTTCGAGCTCGTCTCGCGTGAGATCTCCGCGGGCACCCCGCTGGGCGAGCCCGTCTCGAACGCGGCCCTCGCGATGCTGACCCACGAAGACCCGCGCACCCGCGCCCACGGCGCGGTGCTGCTCACACGCCTCGCCCCCGAGGGAGCCGCCGAGGGCATCACCCGGGCGCTGCTGGGCGAGACGGACCCGTCCGCCGCCGACCCGCTGCTTCGCGCCATCGCCCGCTGGCCCTCGCCCCAGGTGATGCCGGTGATCCTGGTCTGGCTCGAGTCCGAGCGTGCGTCCGACGCCGCGTCCGAAGCAGCGTGGGCGGCCTACGAACGCGACCTGCTCTCCGACGACACCCTGCAAGAGCGCGTGCTCACACGCCTCCGAGACCGCCCGCTCCGGACGTGGGGGGGCGCCGGGCTGCGTCTTCTCGTCACGCTGGGCGACGAGGCCGACATCCTTGCCGTCGCCGCGTTGCTCGACGACCCGGAGCGCCAGCGCGCCGCCGCCGACGCACTCACCCTCCGGCCCGAGGGCGTGCAGATCCTGCTGACCGCGGTCCAGTTCGATGGCACGCTCTTCACCCACGCCGCCCGCGCCGTCCGCACCCACGCGCCGACGGCCATGAACCTCCGCGGGCTCGTCGCCGCCGAGTCGGCCGACCCGGACCAACGCCTGCCGCTGTTGCTCGAGGTCGGGAACGCGATGCCCACGCACGAACTCGTCGCCGCCTGCGAGCGCCTGCCTGAGACCGACCCGCTGTGCGAGTCGCTCCTTGTGCTCCTCGCAAACCCGGACTGGCCCACCGACGACCCGGGCGCGCGCAGCCGCGGGCTCGTGCTCCTCGCCGAGCTCCGTGTGAAAACCGGCCGCGCCGAGCCGGCGCTCTCCGTCCTCCCCGCCCGCGAGGGGTTCGACCCCGACAGCGAACTGGCCGCGCGCATCGACGCCGTCCAGCTGCGTGCGAACCTCTTGCTGGGCAAGCTCAATGACGCGATCGGCATCCAGGCCAAACCCTCGATCTGGCTCAGCGCGATCGGCGCCCTGTCATCGCCCGAAGTCGTCCTCGGCGCCGCCCGCCACGTTGAAGCCGAGTTCGGCCCGGTGCTGACAGCCCAGGAACGCGCCCAGCTGGCCGCGCTCCGCGACCGCGCCTCGACCGCCACCACCCGCAGCGCCGACGCCGACGACGAGGGCTGACGCCCCGGCGTACCGCGTCACAAGGTCGCGATCCGATCGCCCAGCAATGCCGCCGCCTCGTCCACGTCCTTGTCGCCGCGCCCGGACAGGCTCACGACCACGGTCTGGTCTGAGGGCATCCCCGCCGCCAGGTCCACCGCGTGCGACAGCGCGTGCGAAGACTCGAGCGCCGGGATGATCCCCTCGCTCCGCCCGCACAGCACGAACGCGTCCAACGCCTGCGCGTCCGAAACCGACGTGTACGTCACCCGCCCCGCGTCCTTCCACGCGCTGTGCTCGGGCCCGACGCCCGGGTAGTCCAGACCCGCGCTGCACGAGTGCACGTCCGAGGTCTGCCCCGCGTCGTCCTGCAGCACATAACTCAGCGACCCGTGCAGCACCCCCGGGCTCCCATGGGTCAGCGGCGCCGCGTGCTCACCCGGCGCGTTCGACCGCCCGCCCGCCTCGACGCCGATCAGCGCCACCTCGGTGTCATCGATGAACGGGTAGAAGATGCCCGCCGCGTTGGACCCGCCGCCGACGCACGCGACCACCGCATTGGGCAGCCCGCCGAGCTGGCGCAAACACTGGGCCTTGCACTCGCGCCCGATGATGCTCTGAAAATCCCGCACAATCATCGGGAAAGGGTGGGGGCCCACGACCGACCCGAGGATGTAGTGCGTTGTCTCGACCGACCCCATCCAGTCGCGCATCGCCTCGTTGGTCGCGTCCTTGAGCGTCCGCGAGCCCGAGTCCACCGGGATGACCTTCGCCCCGAGGATCTGCATCCGGATCACGTTGAGCCGCTGGCGCCGGATGTCCTCCGAGCCCATGTAGACCTCGCAGGTCAGCCCGAGCTGCGCCGCCGCGGTCGCCGTCGCGACCCCGTGCTGCCCGGCGCCCGTCTCGGCGATCACCCGCTTCTTGCCCATTTTCTTTGCGAGCAGCCCCTGCCCAAGCGTGTTGTTGATCTTGTGCGCACCCGTGTGCGCCAGATCTTCACGCTTCAGCCAGATCGCCGCGCCCAGCCCCTTGTCCTTGGTCCGGTTCCGCGCCTCGCGCGACAACCCCACAGCCTTGGTCAATGCCGTCGGGCGTCCGACGTACATCCGGTTCAGATCGCTCAGCCGCTCCCAGAACGCCCGGTCGTTGCGGGCCTTGTCGTAGAGCGCCTCGAGTTCGTGCAGCGCCGCGACGAGCGTCTCGGGCACGTACACCCCGCCGAACTGCCCGTACCGCCCGCGCTCGTCGGGCCACTCGGACAGCTTGCGGCTCGGTCCGCCCTCACGGGGCATCGTGTTGTGTTCATCGGTGGGCATCGGTCAAGCCTATGACGCCCCGCCGGCGCCCGCCGCGTCGCGGTCCACCCGCTTGGCCGCCCGCACCCCGGCGGACTCGCTCACCCGCACCAGCAGCACCAGCCCGACCACGAAGAACCCCGCGAGCAGACCCATCGACGCCGCCTCCCCGATCCCCGCCTTCACAAGCCCGAACGACGACACGCCCACCACCCCGGCGAACTTGTACGTCATCCCCCAGAGCCCGAAAAACTCCGCCGTCTTGTGCCTGGGCGTGAACCGCCCGACCATCGACCGGCTCGCCGTGCCGATCCCCCCGAGCCCGATCCCGACGCCGTTGCCCACGATCCAGAATGCCCACTGGTTGTCCGCCCGCACATCGGCGGGGATCAGCGTCAGCGCGAGCAGCCCGAGCGCTGTCGCAATCCAGACGCCCAGGAAGATCATGACGGTCGTGCGCGCGCCGATGCGGTCCTGCACGAATCCGGTGACGATCGCCGCCGCCCCCGCCGTCAGCGTGAGCTGCAGCGCAAAGATCATCAACTGCTCTTCGACAAGCCCGAAGTCCCGCGCGATGATCCCCGCGAAGTAGATGATCGTCTGCACCCCGAGGGCATACACGAAGAACGCGAGCAGGAACCGCACCAGCTGCTTGTAGTGCGACGCTTGGCGGGCCGTCCCGACCAGCCGCGACAGGGCGGCGCCGAAGACGCTCCCCGCGCTCGGGTCCAACGTTCGAGCCGGCGTCTCCCGCAGCACGACCGCCGGCGCGATCATCCCCAGCGCGAACCACACCCCCGCGAGCACGAAGAACGGCGCCCACCGCGACTCGCTCTTGAGCCCGAGCGTCAGCATCGCCACGACCACGATGATCTGCAGCACCAACGCCCCGGCGTACCCCATCGACCACCCAGTCGCCGACACACGCCCGATGTTCCGGGCCGTCGCGATCTCGGGCAGGAACCCCGCCAGCGTGTTCTCCCCGAGCTGGTAGCACAGGTTCGCCGCGGCGAACAACACGATCGCCGCCGCCACGTCCCCCGCCCCGAGCCCGCCCAGGGCGATCGTCAGGACGGCGCAGAGCGCCCCGGTGATCATCAGGATCTTCTTCTTCGCCCCCCACGCGTCCGCGCACGCACCCACGAACGGCGACAGCAGCACCACCAGCAGCAGACTCCCCGAGCCCGCGATCGACCACAGCGCGTCCCCCCGCGCCTCGTCGCCCACGACCACCTTCTTGAAGTAGATCGGGAACAGCAGCGTGATGATCAGCAGCGTGAACGACTGGTTCGCCAGGTCGTACATGCCCCACGCCCACACCTCGCGCGGGTTGTCGAGCCCCCGGAATGGATTCAGCTTCTTCACGCGCGGGCAGTATGACAACGCCCCGCGTCACCTGCACGCCGTCGGCGCAGAAAAAAGCCCCGCGTCGCGGGGCTTGGGAGGTCATCAAACATCGGGTCCGGCTCACTCGGGCTTGGGCAGCCCGAACTCCTCGAGCATCCCGTCGATCATCGCGTGCTCGTCTTCCTTGCTCAGGCTGTGCGGGTTGAGCTTGTTGAACCGGACCGTCCCGTCCGGCGCGATGAACGCCAGGTGCGGGATGCCCTCGACGAAGTATTCCGGGTTGAACACCCGCTGCTCGGTGAACGCGACGGGCCACGTCATGCCCGCGTCCTTCATGAACCCGGTCATCAGCTCGTATTCCTTCGCTGCGTTGCTCCGGGTGTCGATCTTGATCCCGTCCTGCCCCCGGTGCGAGCCCTGCAAGCTCGTCACACCGATGACCTTGACCGGGTACCCCTCGTAGTGCGCCACCAGCTCCTGCACCTTGGGGAACGCCGCGATGCAAGGCATGCACCACGTCGCCCAGAAGTCCAGCACGACCACGTTCCCCTTCAGGTCCGCCAGCGACGTCGCGTCGAGCCCGTCGCTCGTCCACGCAAAGGTCAGCTCGGGAGCCGGCCCGCCGATGAACGACAGCTGGGTCTTCATCCCGTCGATCGCCTCGGCATAACGCTGCTGATGGGCGCCCAGGTTCGCCTTGGCCATGTCCAGCGCGCCGAGCACGCGGGTCTTGATCGCGCCCGTCGCCGCCTTGTCATCGCTGAGCGCCGCAACGACTTCGTAGTACTGCGCCGAGAGCATCGCCGGCTCCAGCCCGCCGTCCGCCGGGATCAGCGTGCCCAGCGCCAGCAGGTCGCCCAGGTGCGGCTTCACCTGCTCTTCCGGGCGGTAATGCCCGAAGATCGCCGCGAGTTCGAACACCTGGTACGCCCGTCCGGACTTGATCGCCTCGGCGAGCCCCGGGTGCTTGATCAGCTCGGTAATCTCCGAAGCCTCCGGCGGCACACGCTGCTGCTTCATCCAAAGCCACGCCGCGATCACCGCGCCCGTCGCCGCGTCCGCGTCCTCACCATCCGACTGGTTCTCAGCCGCCGTTACCGCGTCCGGCAGGTACCGCCCGTCGTGGACGATGTATTGCCCGAGCAGCCCGATCTGGTGCGCCGTCAGCTCTTTCACCGGGAACGCGTCGGTCAGCTCGACGAGCTTGGGCCCAAGCTCGGCGCGCATCTGCGCCTCCCCCGCGCCCGCCGCCCACGCGTCGAACGCCTCGATCCGCTCCTTCACCTCCGCGTCCGTCGGGCCGGCAAACGCCGGCGACACGACCGCCACCGCGGTCCCAAGCACGACGCCCAATCTCGTGACAAACCTCATCCGGACCTCCCGCGGCTGGTGAACTGATTTCCGTGAATGGGCCTTCGGCGCGACGCCAGCCGCACCAAAGCCCGCCCGCCAAACCGGGCCCACGCCCAGCCTATTCGATCCGGCTGAGCATGTTCTCGGGCACCGCCGGCACAGGCTCCACCCCCAGCGCCCGGGCCAGAAAAGCCGTCTGGATCGCCTTCGCCTCGTTCGAGTGCCGCCCGAACCCGGCGTGCTCGCTCGGGGCCCCCGTCTCCGGGAAGACCCGGAACGCGACCTGATCCCCCGCCGACCCCGCCGCGACGAACCGCTCGCGGAGCTTCCCGACAAAGCCCCGCTGGATCTCCACCGGGATCATCGCGTCCAGCTCTCCGTGGAGCACAAGCACAGGCAAGGGCGCAAAGCCGTCGAGGTGCGCCGCCG
>BQJQ01000070.1 GCA_021604785.1 Phycisphaeraceae bacterium | reverse complement strand
CATCCGCGTCCCGGAGAAACGCCCGCAATGACCCAGGCGGCGACCACATCGCCCGCGCCCGACTCACCCCAAGCGGTCAACCCGGACGCTCTGCGCGAGCTCGTCATCGAGCCCAAACGAGGCTGGATCGCCGTCGACTGGTCCGAACTCTTCCGCCACCGCGACTTGCTCGGCTTCCTCATCTGGCGCGACTTCAAGGTCCGCTACAAGCAGACCGTCCTCGGCCTCGGCTGGGCCATCCTCCAGCCCCTCTTCTTCATGCTCGTCTTCTGGCTCGTCGGCGCCTCGGCGGGCATCGACACGGGCACCGTCCCCAAGCCCGTCTTCTACTTCGCCGGTCTGCTCCCCTGGACCTTCTTCGCCGTCGGCGTCCAACTCTCGAGCCAATGCCTCGTCAACCAGCAGCACCTGCTCACCAAGGTTTACCTCCCACGCCTCTTCATCCCGACCTCGGTCATCATCGTCGGGCTCATTGATCTGCTCGTCGCGTCCGCGATGCTCGCGATCATCATGGCGATCTACCAGGTCATGCCTCCCGCGCAGATCGCGATGGCCGTCCCGCTGCTCGCCCTGCTCCTCGCCTTCACCCTGGGCGTCGGATACCTCTTCAGCGCCCTCACCGTCGCCTACCGCGACCTCCGCTACATCGTCCCGTTCTTCGTGCAGGCGATGATGTTCCTCTCCCCCGTCATCTACCCCGTGACCATGTTCGGTGACAACGTCGCCTGGGTCCTCAAGCTCAACCCCATGACCGCCATCATCGAGTCCTTCCGTGCCGCCGTCACGGGCACGCCGATCGACTGGATCGGGCTGGGCATGGGCGCCGCCGTCGCGATCGTCACCCTCTTCGTCGGGCTCGCCGTCTTTCGGCGCATCGAGCGCCGTTTCGCGGATATCGCATGATGGGCGCACCATGACGACCAACGCGATCACCCTCGAAGGCATCGGCAAGGCCTACCAGATCGGCGTCCGCGCGCCCGGCGAAGAAGGCCTCGCCCGCGCCATCAAATCCACCATCACCGCCCCCGTGCGCAACCTCCGCCGCCTCTCCGGCGCCGACGTCGACGCCCGCACCTTCTGGGCCCTCCGCGACGTCTCCTTCGAAGTCCCCTCCGGCCAGGTACTGGGCATCGTCGGCCGCAACGGCGCCGGCAAATCCACCCTCCTCAAGATCCTCTCGCGCATCACCGAGCCCACCGAGGGCCGCGCCCGCGTGCGCGGCCGCATCGCCTCGCTCCTCGAGGTCGGCACCGGCTTCCACCCCGAGCTCACGGGCCGCGAGAACGTCTACCTCAACGGCGCCATCCTCGGCATGTCCCGCGCCGAGATCGCCGCGAAGTACGACCAGATCGTCGACTTCGCCGGCGTCGAGCAATTCCTCGAGACCCCCGTCAAACGCTACTCCTCGGGCATGTTCCTCCGCCTCGCCTTCGCCGTCGCGGCCTTCCTCGAGCCCGAGATCCTCGTCATCGACGAGGTCCTCGCCGTCGGCGACGCCAAGTTTCAGAAGAAGTGCCTCGGCCGCATGCGCGAGGTCTCCCGCGGCGACGGCCGCACCGTTCTGTTCGTCTCGCACAACATGGCGACCGTCCAGGCCCTCTGCGACCGCTGCGTCCTGCTCGACAAGGGCACCCTCAAAGCCGACGGCGACCCCGCCGACATCATCGAGCAATACCACGACCTTGCCTCGGGCCGCGCGAGCACCGTCTACGACCTCGCCCACCGCGACAAAGCCTGGGAATTCGGCACCGGCGCCGCGCTGGTCACCAAGGTCGAAATCGCCCGTGCCGCCGACGGCGCCGCCAGCGCTTTCTTCGCGAACACGGGCGAGATCGAGCTCCGATGCACCGTCACCGCGCGCGAGAACGCGGGCGCCTTCCGCATCGCCGTCATCGTCAAACGCGCCGACGGCACCCCCGTCGGCGCCTGCTTCGGCCCCGACGCCTGCTCGCTCACGGCCGGCGAGACCGGCACGTTCCGAGTCAGCCTCAACGACTTTGCGCTCGCCGCGGGCACCTACTGCTGCGAGTTCAAGGTGGGCACGGGCAACCCCAACGAAGGTCGCACCGAGTTCGACGCCGTCGACGATGTCGCCCACTTCGAGATCACCCCCGAGACCGCCCCCGACGGCTCGGCCGGCTACTGGGAGCCCGCCTGGGGCCCGGTCAAGTTTCAGCCAAGCGACACGGAGCGCATCGCCTGATGTCGTCCAAGCTGCGCATCACGTTCGTCCTCCCCACGCTCGACCTCTCCGGCGGCGTCCGCGTCATCGCTGCGCTCGCGAATGAACTGCACACACGCGGTCACAACGTCCTCGTCGTTGCCGGCCCCCCCATCCGCCCGCCGCTGCGCGACCGTCTCCGCGCCAAACTCAAAGGCCCCCAGCACCGCTGGTGGCCAGACCCCGACAAGCATCATTTCACCAGTCTCGACGTCCCCGTCAAACGCCTCGAATCCGCGCGCCCCGTGCGCGACACGGACCTCCCCGAGGCCGACGCTGTCGTCGCCACATGGTGGGAGACCGCCGAGTGGGTCGCCGCCCTCGCCCCATCCCGAGGCGCCAAGCTCTACTACGCCCAGCACCACGAGATCTACATGGAGGGCCAGCCCCCAGCGCGCGTGAACACGACCTACGCGCTCCCCCTTCACCTCTTCGCCTGCTCCAAGTGGGTGCGCGACCAGATCGAGCCCATCGCCGGGCGCCCTGTCCCTATCGTCGGCTACGGCATCGACCACGCCGTCTTCGCCGCCCCGCCGCGAGACAAGCAAACGCCCCCCACCGTCGGGTTCATGTATTCCGACGTCGCGTTCAAAAGCACCGAAACCGTTCTCGCTGCGATCGACCACGCCCGCGCGCACGTCCACTATCTGGACGTCATCGCCTTCGGCTCCCACCCCGAGCGGGCGCACCTTCCTCTGCCACCCGGCACCAAATTTGAGACCGCCCCGCCGCAGGCACGTATCGCCGAGATCTACCGCTCCTGCGACGCCTGGCTCGTCGGATCCAAAGCCGAGGGCTACGGCTTGCCGATGCTCGAAGCGATGGCCTGCCGCACCCCGCTCATCACCACACGCACCGGCGGCGCCGAGGACCTCGTCACCGAGGGCGTTAACGGGCACGTCGTCGAGGTGGGCGACGCGGCCGCGATGGGCGAGCGCATCGCCCGCGTCGCGCGCCTGAGCCAGGCCGAATGGCGCTCTATGTCCGAAGCCGCCCACGCGACCGCCGCCGAGCGCACGTGGGCAGCAAGCGCCGACTCGTTCCTTGAGCAGATCGAGCTCGCTCGCGCCGGAATGGCGCCCTCGTCCGCGGGGGCGCGCGCATGACCAACGTCGCCGTCATCATCGTGAATTACCGCACCGCGGGGCTCGTCGTGGACTGTCTCGCCTCCATCGCCGAGCACGCCGTGGGCACCCCGCCCCGGACTTTCGTCGTGGAGAACGGCTCGCCTGACGGCTCCCGAGCAACCCTCGCCCTCGCGATCGACGTCAACGGTTGGTCCCCGTGGGTCACCCTCGTCCCCGCCGACCGCAACGGCGGGTTCGCGTACGGCAACAACGTCGGCATCCGCGCGGCCCTCTCCGCCGACCCCGGCACCCGCTACCTGCATCTGCTCAACCCCGACACCATCGTCCGCGCTGGCTCCATCGACGAACTCGCCCGCTTCCTCGACGCCAACCCGAGCGTGGGCCTCGCCGGCAGCCGCCTCGAAGACCCCGACACGACGCCCCAGCGTTCCGCGTTCCGGTTCCCGACCGTCGCGGGCGAACTGGACGCCGCCGTACGCCTTGGCCCCGTCTCGCGTGCCCTCTCTCCCTGGGCCATCGCCCCACCCGTGCGCCACGAGCCGCATCGGGCTGACTGGGTCGCCGGCGCCAGCCTCATGCTCCGCCGCGAGGTCCTCGAACACGTCGGCCTCCTCGACGACGGGTACTTCATGTACTACGAAGAGGTCGAGTTCTGCCGGCGTGCCGCGCGCGCCGGGTGGCCATGCTGGTACGTCCCCGCGTCGCGCGTTGTGCATCTCATCGGGAAAGCGTCGGGAGTCGTTCAGGGGCAGCCCACGCGCCGCCCCGGGTACTGGTTCGACTCGCGCCGCCGCTACTTCATCACCCAGCACGGGCGGGCCCGCGCCGCCCTCGCCGACGCCGCCTGGGTCGTCGGCACACCCGTCCACCGCCTCTGGTCGCTCGCCCGCAGCCGCCCGAACGCAGACCCGCCCCGCTTCGTCCGAGACCTCGTCGCCCGCGGCGCCCTCACCCGGGGGCTTACCCGATGACACGCGGGCACGACCAACCCGGGCTCTGGGCGCAGATCCGCGAGGACTGGCACGCCCACGAGCGTGACTGGACCCGCCCGGGATTTCGCGCCGTCGCGGTCCACAGGTTCGGTGTGTGGCGGATGTGCATCGGATCGCGCGTACTTCGCGCGCCGTTCTCGCTCCTCTACCGCATTCTGTACCGCCGCGTGCGCAATCACTACGGCATCGAACTCCCCTACTCCGTCACCCTCGGGCGACGCGTCGTCATCGAGCACCAGGGCTCCATCGTCGTCCATGGTGACACTGTCATCGGCGATGCCTGCACCATCCGCCAGGGCGTCACTCTCGGCAACCGGCGCAAGGACCGCCCGCTCGAAGCCCCCACCCTCGGCGTCGGCGTGGACGTCGGCGCGGGCGCCAAAGTCCTCGGGCCCGTCCGCATCGGCGACCGAGCGGTGATCGGTGCCAATGCCGTCGTGCTCGAGGATGTGCTCGCGGACCACCTCGCCGTCGGCGTGCCCGCGACGATTCGCCCGCGCCCTAACGCACCAACCGCGGAGCCCGCGTGATGCGCTTCGGCGTCGTCGCCATCGGACGCAACGAGGGCGAACGCCTCCGCCGATGCCTGGAGTCCGTCTGCGGGTGCGGGATGCCGGTCGTCTACGTCGATTCGGGCTCAAGCGATGGCAGCGTGGATGTCGCGCTCAGTCTCGGCGCTGAGCTTGTGGAATTGGACCTGTCAACACCCTTCACCGCCGCCCGCGCGCGCAACGCCGGGCGCGAGCGTCTGCGCGAGCTGGACCCCACACTCGAAGCCGCCCAGTTCATCGACGGCGACTGCGAGCTGGACCCCGCGTGGCTCGACACCGCGGCGAAGGCGCTGGGCGAGCGCACCGATTTGGCCGTCGCGTGGGGACGCCGTCGCGAACGCGCGCCCGAATCCTCTATCTACAACCGCTTGTGCGATCTCGAATGGGATACCCCTGTCGGAGACTCAACCTGGTTCGGCGGCGACGCCCTCATCCGCCTCGATGCGTTCGACGCCGTGGGCGGGTACGACCCCGCCGTCATTGCGGGCGAAGAGCCGGACCTCGCGTGGCGTCTGCGTTCGGCGGGGTGGCACATCGAGCGACTCGACGCCGAGATGACCCTGCACGACGCGGCGATCACCCGGTTCGCCCAGTGGTGGCGCCGTGCCGAGCGCGCGGGGCATGCGCACATCGACATGGCTGCGCGCCACGGGTTTGGCGTGGAGCCGTACGCACCCAAGGGTGTCGTGAAAACGCTTGTATGGAGCATCATCTTGCCCCTGGTGGTTAGCGTCGCGGCGGTCGTCTGGTCGCCGTGGACCCTGCTCGCGCTGGGGCTCTACGACCTGCTCTTCCTCAAGATCACGATCGGCGCGCACCGCTCGGGCCGGTCGTGGTCCAACGCCATCACACTCGGCATCTTCACGGTGCTCGCCAAGTGGCCCGAGACCCTCGGCTACCTCCGCTGGGCGGCTCGCCGGATCTCCGGACGGCGCGCGACCATCATCGAGTACAAGCGTCCGAGTCCGACGCCGGGTCGCGGGCCGTCCGCACCCACGCCTTCTGACGCGACGTGAGCGCCCGCAGATAGATCGGGATCTTCCCGATCGCGTACGCGGGGACCTGCCACAGCTCGCGCGCGGGCAGGTCATCACGCCCGAACCGCGCCCACCCCGCCGCAAACCCCGCCGCGCAGAACCCGAGGGCGCACGCCGCGATGATCGCCGGCACCCAGTTCCCGGTCACCAGCGCCACGATGCCCGTCCCGATGACCACGCCGGACGTCGCGATCACGAGCAGGCTCATCGGCGGCACACACAGCTCCAACGCGAGCGCGATCAGGCCCGGGCGTTCCCGCACCAGCCCGTTCCACACAAGACGAGGCGCGTGCACGCCCATCGATGCGAGGTGCCCGTGCTCCCAGCGTGTCCGCTGCGAGACGCGCGCGTCGTCAGACCCGGGTAGCACGCTCCACACCCGCGCGCCCGGGCAGGGCGACGGCGGCTTGCCCGCGATCGCGAGGTCCACGCCTAGACGCATGTCCTCGACGATGTCGCCCGTCGCGAGTGTCGCGTCGCGGATGGTTTCGTACCCGAACGCCATGCCCGAGCCCGTGAGCAGGCAGGGGGCGCCGACCCGCGCGAGCCCACGCGGGCGGACGCTGTTCTTGAACCGGAACGCGAGCGCCGAAACGCGGTCGCCGACCGTCGCGTCTGTAGGTGGGCGCATGAGGTACTCCGCCTGGGCCGGACGCCCGGTCGCCACGGCTTGGCGCGCGATCGCGTCGATCGCCCCGGGCTCGGGCTCGCAGTCGGCGTCGAGGATCACCACCACCCCCGGCGGGTCCTCAGCCAGCGCCGCCACACCCGCGGCCAGGGCGTACCCCTTACCGCGGTGGTCCGTGTCGGTGCGCTCGACGATTCGTGCCCCGGCTTCGCGGGCCCGGTCCGCCGTCGCGTCCGAGCAATTGTCGGCGACGACGACCACGCGGTCCGCCTGCCCCAACTGATCCAAGACCGTGCGCACGGTCGCGGCGATGATCTCAGCCTCGTCGTGGGCAGGGATGACCACGGCGAGGCGCGGTCGTTCGCCCTCGGTCTCGCGCGGTTGGCGCCCCGGCAGCAGGGCGAGCGCGACCTCGACCGCGAAGACCAGAGCGGGCGCAAGAACCGCGACGGCACACCCCCCGGCGACGAGTTCGAGTATCGCGAGCACCATGACCCCGGGCAGCCTCCCCGCGTGAGATCGGCCCGATCGGGCTCGCCGTCGCATGGTACCCGTGGGCGGGGGCGTCGCGGGTGTGCCGGTGGTGCGGGTTGGGCGAGGTGCCCGGGCCGGGTACCCGCCGGGCGGGCCCGGGTGTACGCTCGGGCATGGCCCAGACGCCCCCACACCCGGTCCGCCGAGCCCTCGTCATCGGCGCGGGCGGCATGCTCGGGCGGGCGTGGATCCGCGAGCTGGGCCGACGCAGCATTCCTCACCAGGGCGTGGACGTGCCGGCGTTTGACCTGCTCGACCCGGAAGCCCCCGAGCGGGCGCTAGCGGGCGGTGGGTACTCGCACGTGCTCAACGCCGCGGCGTGGACCGACGTGGACGGGGCCGAGGCGGACGAGGCAGCGGCGCTCGAACTCAACGGGGCCGCGGTCGGGCGGTTAGCCAGCGCGTGTGCCCGCCACGGGTGCCACCTGACGCACATCTCGACCGACTACGTCTTTCGCGGCGACGCGACCGAGCCCTATCCGACCGACGCGCCACACGACCCGGTGAACGCATACGGCAGGACCAAAGCCGCGGGCGAGCGGGCGCTGTTCGACGCGGCGTGCGCGTGGACGCTCGTGCGGACGAGCTGGGTTTACGCCCCGTGGGGGGCGAACTTCGTGGGCACGATGCTGCGGCTGTTCGAGTCGAAGGGCTCGGTCCGCGTGGTTGACGACCAACTCGGGCGGCCCACCTCGGCGGGCACGCTGGCGCGCGCGGCGCTGGACCTCGCTCAGCGCGGCAAGACCGGCGTGTGGCACGTGACGGACGCTGGCTCGTGTACGTGGCACGGGTTCGCGCTCGAGATCGCGCGGCTTGCCGGCTCGCCCTGCCGCGTGGACGCGTGCACCAGCGACGAGTTTCCCCGCCCGGCGACGCGACCGGCGTACTCTGTGCTTGGCGTTGGCGCGACCGAGCGCGAGCTCGGGGCGTTGCCCGACTGGAAGGATTCGCTCGCGGCGGTCCTCGGCGAGATACGCGACCAATCCTCGGCAAAGAAAGGCCCGGCAGACCAATGAGCACGACCTGGCTTCTCACCGGCGGCGCGGGGTTCATCGGCGCCAATTTCGTGCGGTTCGTGCTCGCAAACCGCACGGAGGTCTCGATCATCAACCACGACGCGCTGACGTACTCGGGCAACCTCGAGAACCTCGCGGGACTTGAGGATGATCCGCGCCACGAGTTCGTCAAGGGGGACATCCTCGACGCGGGGCTGGTCAGGTCGCTCATCGAGCGCGCCGACGCGGTGGTGCACATGGCCGCTGAGAGCCACGTGGACCGGTCGATCCTCGACTCCAAGCCCTTTATCGACACGAACGTGGGCGGCACGCAGGTGATCCTCGACGAGGCGAGGAAGGTGGGCGGCAGGCGCGTGCTGCTGGTCTCGACGGACGAGGTGTACGGCGCGCTGCCGCTGGACAGGCCCGATCTGCTGTTCACCGAGGAGACGCCGATCGCACCCAACAGCCCGTACGCCGCATCCAAGGCGGCGGCGGACGTGCTCGTCCGCGCGTACCACCACACCTTCGGGATGGACGTCGTCACGACGCGCTGCTCCAACAACTTCGGCCCGTACCAGTTCCCGGAGAAGGTGATCCCGCTGTTCGTGTCGAACCTGATCGAGGGCAAGAAAGTCCCGCTCTACGGCGACGGGCTCAACGTCCGCGACTGGCTGCACGTGGACGACCACTGCGAGGCGATCGTCCGCGTGCTCGAGGACGGCACCGCCGGCGAGGTCTACAACGTCGGCGGGAACAACGAGCGGTCCAACCTCGAACTCACGCGGATGATCCTCGAACTCATGGGGTGCGGCGAAGAGATGATCGAGCCCGTCGCCGACCGGCTCGGGCACGACCGGCGGTACGCGATCGACGCGTCCAAGATCCGGCGCGAGTTGGGGTGGGAGCCGACGCGGTCGGCCTGGCCCGGGGCGCTGGAAGAGACCGTCGCGTGGTACCGCGAGAACGACGAGTGGTGGCGCCGCGTCAAGTCCGGGGCGTACCGCGACTACTACGCGCAGCAGTACGGCGAGTAAGCAAGGACTCCGATGGCAGTTTCACTTCGTTGCGTACCAGGCGGTGTTCTCCTTGCATTGGCCAGCTTCTTGCTGGGATGTTGCGTGGTTCTGTGTACGGGGTGCGATGCCGAGAAGCCACTAGCTGGTGGGTACTCGCTTGTTGAGCTCGATAATACGTACGTAATCGAGACTCCCAAGGGACGGACGGTCGTTCCGCCCATGGGATATGCTGGGTATTGGGTGACACATCTCGAAAGACAGCCTCGAAAGTCTGGGTTCTTGTGCGGCAGTATTTTCGAGCCCGCAACGAAGACGACTGCCTATTTCGGCCTGGACATACACAGCGAAAGAGCAACGGGATTTGATACGCGGGATCAACTCGTTGCTTTTCTGCGGGAGCATGGTGATGCCGAGGACAGCTTGAATTTCGTACCAGTCTCGGGTATATAAAGAAGTTGCGCAAGCACTACGGCATACGCTTACGTTAAAGCTCAGGGGTGTGGGCAAATCAGGGTAAGTCAGCCAGCAAAATAGGCGTCAAACGCGCGCCTACTTCGCCGCCCGCGACCGCCCCGGCACGAACAGCCCCGCCGTCTCGAGCAGGATCCGCAGGTCCATGGACCAGCAGCACCGCTCGGCGTACTCGATGTCGTACCGGATCCACTCCTGAAAATCAGTATCAGGCTCGCGCCGGCGCCGCACCTGCCACAGCCCGGTGATGCCCGCGGGCACGCTCAGGCGCGCCTCGCGCCAGGCGGGGCAGCACTGGTTCTCGTGGTCCGGGCTGGGGCGGGGGCCGACGAGGGACATCTCGCCGCGGACGACGTTCCAGAGCTGGGGTAGCTCGTCGAGCTGGGTGCGCCGCAGCCAGTGCCCGACGCGGAGGATGCGGGGATCGTCGTCCATCGCGAACTGCGGGCCGTCGGCTTTGTTCTGGTTCTGCTGACGAAGTTCTTCCTGGAGCTCGTCGGCGTTGCGCACCATGGTGCGGAACTTGAGGCACTTGAACTCGCGTCCGCCCCCGGTCTGGCGTGGCTGGCGGAAGAGGATCGGGGCGCGGTCTTCGACGAGGATCGCCAGCGCGATCGCGGCCATCAGCGGCGCGGCGAGCACGATGAGCACGCCCGCGACGACAATATCGAACACACGCTTGGAGATCGGGTACCACCGGCGGCGGGCGCGCGGGGTGTGTGTTTCATGCTTCGGGCGCACGCTCTCGGCTCGCCCGACCGTTCCCGAACCGGCCCACCCGTCGGGCAGGACGGCGGGCCCGACGATGACTGCGGCGTCGGGCAGCGTCACGCCACGCCCGAGGAAGACCGGGCCCGCGAGCCGCGCCGAGGACGGCACGCCCGCGCACGCCGAACCCCACACGCTCGGGCCCATCCGCTGTACGTCGAGCAGCGCTTCGGACGGGTCGATGCCCTGGTCCACGATCGCGCCGAGCCACGCGGCCCCCTCGTCGGGGTCGCGGGCGTCATACAGGACGGCGCCGGGGGTGTCCGAGCCGCGCGGGATGGCGGCGATGGTCGCCGAGCGTGCCGAGAGCGCCCGCTCGCCCTCTCTCGCCAGCCGCTGCCCAAGCGTACGGTCCGCCGTGAGCACGCAGTCGGGGCGGGAGTTGCCGTTCGGCCCGTAGAGCCTGCGGATCGAGCGGATGACCCGGTCGTCCTCGTACTCGAGATACTCGTGGTACGTCGTACGGCACGAGGCCATCGCCGCGACGCGCACCGGGCGGCGGCGCGCCCGGCCCGTGCCGTTGAGCAGCACGACCAGGTCCGACGGTCTGGGAACGCAGAGGTACCACCGACCCGAGCCAATCGCGGTTTTCTCCATCCCCGGGCGCACGACGCGCACGCCGCGGGTGGCCCAGATCCGGTCGTGCAACTCGACGGGGTCGTGCCCCCAGAGCGTCCACGGCGGCGCGGGAGCTTCGGCCGGCGAGTGGGCGGTTCCGTTCTGGATGGGCGTCGCGTTTCTCATCAATAACAAACGTTCGGAAGCGCGGCCAAATCAGGAATACGCACGAGCGACGGCGGGGTCCGTGCTCGTATCGGTGTGGGAGCGCTCGCCCGCGCGAAACGCCGCGGGCATCGATGTGTACCGGGCCGAGTCGTGGGCCTCGGCGCGGTTGAAGATCAGCCCGACGCACCCGAGCCCGAGCTCGCCGAACCGGGCCAGGGCGCCCTCGAGCTCGTTGCGGGATTGCCCGCGCCCGACGACGAACAGGATCGCGTCCGCCGCACGGCAGCTCAGCGCCGCCTCGGCGCTGCCCGCGAGCACGCCCGTGTCCACGACCACACGGTCGTACTCATGGCGCAGGCGGGCGAAGAACGCCTCGACCTTGCCCAGCGAGCACGCCGGCAGGTCCGTGTCCGCCCCGCCACCCACGGGCAGGATGTCCAACCCGGCGACGCCCGAGGGGACGGTGGGCAGCTCCGTGTTGGGCTCGCGGATCGACTCGACGAACCCGCGGGTGCGCGTCTCGATGCCGAAGCGGTGGGTGATGGCTCCGCCGGCGGTGTCCGCGTCCACGAGCAGCGTGCGCTGGCCCGATGCCGCGTACGACGCCGCGAGCGCGACCGCGAGCGTGGACTTGCCCTCGCCGACCGTCGAGCTGGTGACGGCGTGCACGCCGGCGCCATCGCCCTCGGTTCGGAGTTCGACGACAGTGCGGAGTTGGTGGGCTAGCTCGCCGAGTTTTTTCGGAGACGCCAGGACGCCCCGCTCGAGCACCGGCAGCGAGCCCATCAGCGGGACGCCCAGCCCGGAGTCGGCCAGCTCGGACGTGTACCGCACACGCCGCCGGGCCATACCAAATGCCACGACCAGCCCGAAGCCCATGCACGTTCCCGCGACCAGGCCCGCGACGGCCCGCAGGCGGCGCGAATCGCGTGAGGGGAGCAGGGGAAGATCGCCCCATGCCAGAATCTCCGCCTGGCCGAGCCGCCTGGAGTCGCCGTCCGTCTGCAACTCGAGCCCGACTTCCTCGCGACGATCGATCACCAACTGCAAACGGTCTTGGGCTCGCGTCACACGGTCGTACTCAGCACCGATTTGCTGGTGCAGCGTCGCAACTTTGGCCCGCTCGCCGGCGAGCTCGCCGAGATGGACGTCGATGTCCGCGATTGAGCGCTCAAGCCGGGCCCTGCGGCCGCTCAGGTCGGCGGTGCCGACCCCGAATGCCGCCCACCACTGGTCTACGAGCGATGCCATGCGACGGTCGATGAGCGAGTCGGTCAGCTCAATCTGGTTCTGCAAACGGATGATCGCTGGGTGGCTGATCAGCAGCCCCTGTTCGAGTTCGAACTCGATCTGCTTGGTCATCGCCCCGCGCTCTTCGAGCAAGGCCTCGAGCCGCCCGTCGGCGATCGACAGCGCCTCGGGTGTCGGGCCGACCTCGGCCCCGCCCTCGCCCATCAGCTTGCCGTTCCAGCGGGTGATGTCGTCGGTGCGCTGCGCGACCCGGCGTCCGAGCAGGTCGTAGTCCGCTGTGGACTCGCGCCGCTCGGTCTGCAACTTGAGGATCTCGGCGTCGAGCACATCGAGCCGCCGCCCGACGCTCTCCCGGCTGCCGTGCTGCGAGACCAGCTCGTCGAACCGCCCGAGCGCCTCGCCGTACACCCCGCGCAGATCCCGTTCACGATCGGCCAAGGGCACCGCGATCCGGTCCGCCTTGCGCTGGATCTCTTCGTCCTGCAGGCGCAGGTACGCCCGCATCACGCTGTTGAGCATCACCTGCGATTTCGCCTGGTCCGGGTGCGTCGCACGCAGCGAGATGACCTGCCCGACCGGGAAGTCCACCGAGATCGCCCGCGCCAGCTCCATGCTCCCGCGGGGCCCGGGCTCGAGCCCAATCTCGTGCAGCGCCGGGTCTTCCAGCGCCAGCTCGTACACCCGCCCGCCGCGGAGACGTGTGGCCTCCGTCTTGACGAAGTCGAGGAAGTACGGCGTGATCTCGTTCATGTCGTTCTGGTACAGGATCGCGACGGGCGAGGGCGCGATCCGGACCTTGCCCTCGCTCGTGTAGCTCGGGCGGGTGGACATGTACCCCGCACCCGCGAGCCCGACACCCAGCACCAGCGCGAGCGCCGCGGTCAGCGCCAGCCGCCCGCGGATGCACGACCAGATGATCTTGGGCAGGATCTCGACACGGCCGGGCTCGAAGACGCCGTCCGGGCTCGCCGGGCGGTGCCCGCCGTCGGGGGTGTGGTGGGTGTTCATGTCGCGGTTCCTTGCTGATCGCCGACCCGCCGTCCGAAGCGGATCATGGGCAGGCGCGCCCGGATTGAAGTGTGCCGGTGCGTGCCGTTGTGGGTGTCGGTGCCCGGGTTGGTGGCGGATCGTGCCGCGCCGATGATTTCGTCCAGGGCCGTCCGCCCGCGTTCGACGATCCCGCCCGGGCAGACAACCGAGCGGGCGACGACGGCGTCCGCCTCGATGCGCGCCCCGGCCATCACGACCGACTCGACCACGACCGCACTCGGATCAACCGAGGCTCGGGT
>BQJQ01000069.1 GCA_021604785.1 Phycisphaeraceae bacterium | reverse complement strand
TGCACCCGTCCCACGAGAGCCCCACCGCGACCGAGCCGTCGGCGCTGAGTTCGTACCCGTTGCTCCGGCTCGGGCACGTGCCGGCGTTGGGGAGGGCCCCGAGGTTCTGCCAGCCGGTCGCGTCGGTCCACATGCCCGCGAGCACGCCCGTCAGCGGGTCGGGACTCACCGGGTCGGGCATATCACCCAGCACCACGCTCCCGTCGTCGGAGATCGCCGAGGCGGTGAGCCCTGTGAATGGGAGGACGGTGAACTGGTCGCTCAGGCGATCCCAGACGTACGTGCCGTCCGCGATCAGATCAGCGTCCTGATCGATCTCGCCCGTGAGATACCGCCCGTCGGGCGACATGTCGTTCACCGACATCGCCGGGCTTGGCAGGCGCTGGTACGTCGCGGTCGGCTCGGCAGCGTTCGCGGCGATGCCCACCGTACTGATCAGCAAAGCAATGATTGTGCTGGTGCAAGTCTGTGCCATGTCATCCGTCTCCGGTGTGTGTGGTATGTTTTCAATCGCCGCCGGTGCTGCCGCCACACCCACCGATAAACGACGCGACGTAGCAGTCGATGTCGTCCACGTTGAGCACGCCGTTGGCGTCGCAGTCGGCGCCCTCAAGATCCGCGCCGAGGAACGCCGCGACGAAGCAGTCGATGTCGTCCACGTTGAGCACGCCATTGCCGTCGCAGTCCGCGAAGCAGGCGGGGATGAGGCGGATGCGGAAGGCACCGGGGATCCACGGGTTCGCGATGAACGACGCGTTGCCAACGATGGTCGTCCCGTCGGCCGAGATGTCATCGAGCCCGAACAGGTCGTAGCCCGCGGGCACGGAATACCCGGCGTCGGCGAGCATCGTCTCGATGTCCTGCATACCGCCCTCGGCGGTCCAGATGAACCCCGTCGCGTTCGAGAACGGGCCGTTGAAGGTGAAATAGTTCGTGCCGACGATCACCGAGCCGTCCGCCGAGACGCTGGTGGCGATCGATCGCCCGGTGCCCTGGGCCGTGTTGGGCAGGGTGCCGAGTTTCTGGGCGTTCCACTGGGCGCCATCCCAACACCAGACCGTCGCGACGTGCGTGAGTGTGTTGAGGTCGTACGACTCCCCGACGAGCACGGTGCCGTCGGCGTTGACGCCGTAGATCTCGTCGATGCCGCCGTCGGTGGTGTCGAGCACGGTGATCGCGCCGTTGACCCACACGGTGGGCTGCCATGTGCCGCCGGGGTTCTCGCTCCAGCCGGCGACGACCGAGCCGTCGTAGTTCGAGCAGTTGACGCGGGCGCTGGAGGTCGGCGTGCGGCGCTCGAGCCCCACGGCGCCGCCGCTGGGCGACCATGTGGTGGGCCGGGCCTTGCCCCCGGTCCAGTAGAACCCGGTGACATGCTCGCCGTCGCCCGAGAGGCCCCAGACGGACGCGATGCTCGAGTCGAGCTGGTTCGCGTCCGGTGCCACCGGCGTCGCGTCCTGAATCGCCCAGCCCGACCCCTCGGTCCAGAGCCCGAAGGTCGCGAGCGTCTCGGCGGTGTTGAGGATCGTGGCCGAGACGCGGGTGCCGTCGTCGGACACGTCGGGCGTCCCCGCCCCGGTGCCAAGCACGGGGACCGTTGCCCGCCCGAGGCGCGTGTGCGTCGCGTCGCCCTCGACCCAGCGAAACGTCTCGTACGAGTTGTCGTCGATGATGTTGCCCGCGATGACCGTGCCGTCGCCCGAGATGCTGGTTCCGGCGATGCCGTCGCCGATCCAGTCGAACTCGATGGTCTGGGCCATCCCGGCGCCCGCCGAGATCATCGCCGCGAGCAGCGCGGCCGTCGTCTTCGTGTTCATCCGTGCATCTCCAGAGTGTGTATGCGCTGATAAATGGGTGAAACGAAGCCGGTCACCGTTGGGTGGCGCGGCTTCGGGAGGCGGGTCGGCCCGCCAGAAGAGAGGAGGAATCAGGCGCGGCGGCGGCGGACGGCCACACCGGCCAAGCCGAGCAGCGCGAACGAGCCGGGCGCAGGGATCGCGGTCCACGAGAAGTTGTCCGCGTACGTCGTCGGGCCGAACCCGAAGCCCAGGATGCGGACCTCGTCGAAGACCATGCCGCCCGAGGTGGTGATGTCGAACCAGGTGTCGCCGATGCCGCCCCAGGCGGGGGTGACGAACGCGTTGGCAACCTCGACGCCGTCGTCAAAGACGAAGATGCCCATCCCGCCGCCGAACGGCGAGGGCGCGCCCGAGGGGTCCCACGCCTGGAAGGACATCTCGGAAAGGTCCGAGTCCATCGTCATGAAGACGCCGAAGTTCCCGAAAAACGCGTTGCCGGTGCCGAGCCAGGACTGCCCGGGCGTGGTGGAAAAATCACCGACAAAGGGCGCGCTGTCGCCCGCCTGCAGCTCGGTCACACCAAAGCTCGCAAACGCGTTAGTCGCGACAGCGCCGGTCGGCCCTCCGACTTCGTCGAAGTTCAGGGTGGTGCCGTAGGTCGCGGCGCTCGAGCCCTGGGTGATGGTGATCGAGCCCATCGCGGACCCGCAGATCGTCGCAATCGCGGCGGCCCCCATGATCGTCGTCTTGTTGCTCATTGCTCTTTCTCCTTGCTTCTCTATCTCGCCGGTACGGGCCGCAGTTCGACAGGCTCCGTTGCCCGGCCCGCTGCGTCCTGATTTGCCGGCCCAAAGACCGGACGCGGACGCCCACGTGAGCGTCCCGGATCCGAGACTAGCGGCGTTATTTGGACGCATCAAGTTTCCAGTTGGAAAATTCAATACAATTCCATTGCGTTGTTTCCGCGCCCGCCTGAGAACGCTACACTACCCCCAACAGGGTTTCTCGCCCTCGCAGAATGGAGTTTGTTTGGTGCCAGCACTCGAACAGGAATGCGACGCTTCGGTCGGCCGCCTCCGGGCCGCGTTGATCGAGCTCTACGACTCGGTCGGGGCCGATCCCGCCGCCCCGCAGGACGTCTCAAGGTCCTTCGGGATCAACAAGACGCTGACGTGGAAGATCGCCCGGCTGATCCAGTCCACCGACGGGCTTGGCGCCGTCCCGCACGTCCCGGGCATCGCCTCGATCGAGAAGATCCTCCACGCCACACGGTCCAGGGGCGCCAGCGCGAACGCGATCTCGAAGGTCCGCGACGCCGCGCGGGACTTCGAGCAGATGATCGAGATCCACGTGGGCGACCGCGCAACCCTCGACCTGGTCATCGACGGCTTGGGCGCGAACGGCTCCGACCCGCTCGAGCTTTCCCGTAAGCGCGCGTTCCTCGGAAACAGCGGGATCTACGGCGTGCAAACCAGGACGAATCTCGTCTCGGTCGTGGTTGCACCGAACGCGGATGACAGCGATCAGCTCGACATCTCGATGCTCCGCGGCTTCGTCGGGCTCCGGCGTCTCCGGTCGTCGGCTCGCCTGCCCATCCTCCGATTCCGTCAGTGGAGCGGCGGGGGCCAGCCCATCGGGTCGTGGACGTGGCAGCCGATCGAAGAAGGCGCGGACTCACCCCTCTTGCGCTCGTTCAGCAGCGCCGAACTCCCGGAAATCTCTTCCGAGCAGACCCCGGGTGGCATGGACTACATCCTTGAACCCGGCTCCATCGGCAACCGCGGTGCGATCGACTGCTTCTTCGCGGACATGCTCCGCAAGGCTGCCGGGCGCTACCGCACTCCCGGGGACTCCACCGGCGAATTCGGCGTCACGATCACGGTGCCGACCGAGCACCTGATCTTCGACTTGTTCGTCCACGAGAGCCTCGCGCCCCTGCTGGACGCCGAAGCGATCGTGTACGCGTATCAATTCACGCAAGGGCACCGAGAGGGCAACTGGGATGAGAGTTCGCGCCTGCCGCTGGATCGCGCGCCGAAACCCATCGCCGGTCACCCGCCCGCCATTGCCACGCCGCTTGTGCCCAAGTACAACCGCATCGCCGAGTACGTTTGCGACCGGGTTGGTCACCCGTGGTCCGCGTTCCGCGGCGTCCGGCTTGACCTGAAATACCCCCCACTCGGCGCTTCCGCGGTGATGCGGTTCGAGTTGCCCGAAAGATCGGGATAACGCTCCATGTTCTGCACGTTCAAGCGTTCTGCGGGTCACGATTGGCATGCTGGCCCCGGCGGCTTGCGACTCCCGCCACATGCTGATTCCAAACCCAGTGAATTAGCGAGGTGTAACACCTGCCTTGTCACCCGCCGTGCGGAATGTATACCTTTCGTGACCCGTCTCCCTGTCAGAGTGGAGGTTCACGTTTAGGCTCTAGGCATGATGGGGTTCGGTACTGGTACTCGCGGCGGATTTTGTAGCGAGTCAAATCAATTTTCTCCCCCGCTATTCGATTGCCAAAGGCTTCGGCTCGCTTTCGTGGGCCGAAGCCTTTGTGTTTTTGGCACTTGTAACTCTGGCCGGCACATCCGTAAAGCACGCGAGCCCACGCTGGCCCCCGGCTGAGAGATGTCGATATGAACCACGGGTAATTGGGTCTCGCTCACACGCCTTCGACCGCATCACCTCGTCCCGATAATGGTGATCACCTTCACGGCAATCTTCACGCTCGGGGCTTGGGGAACGGCCGGATGGTGGTCGAGTACACCAGCCCCCACGCCTTCTCATCGATCTCCGCACGCATCGCCCGCTTGAGCTCGGGGTACGAGTCGTCGGCCTCGGTGAGTACGTGTGGCGGACGAAGAAGCTCTTGCCGTTGGAGTCGGTATCGAGGAACCAGCAGGCCACGTCGTCGCGTGAGTCACGGATCTCCTTGACCTCAACGACGGCATACTCGTCGGGCTTGCCGCTCCGGGTGTCCACCTCGTCGGACTCGGGCGCAGGCACAGTGACATCCGGCTCGCCGAGGGCTGCGAACAGGTTGCCCGCCCCGGGTTAATCGCGGAGCTTCGCGAGCTTCTGATCGAATTCGAAGAACTGGCGGCGGAGCTGGTCGCACGCGTCCTTCCAAAGCCCTTCTCCGGTACGCCCCGCAAGGCTCTGGTGTGGGGGGCAGGACTCCCATAGACTCTGATATCGACCGCGGGAGCAGGTCGCCGGAGATGGATGAGGGCGGGGCCAGACGTTTTGGCCGCTGACGAGAGAACCATCACCGATCACGCTGGCATTGAGGAGAGTTCGAGATGACGACACTGAGAGTGGCAGGAGTGGTCTTGGCAGGCAGCCTGTGGATGAGCGGCCTGAGCTTCGCGGATGAAGCGAGCGTCCGGGCGTACCTGACAAACGGCGAGTCCACAGCCTACCTGCAACAAGGCGACTCTCGCATCGAGCTGATGGAACCAGACAGACGCGCTTCGTCGGACGCGATGGTGTTTCAGAAGTTCATCGGCAATCTTCCGCTTCACGGCGCACGCATCGTGGTGATCGAGAACGCCAATGGAACGGTGGCGCGAGTCTTCGATGATTCGACGGCAACACTGATGCCGCGTCGCGGCCCTGTGAACGTTCCGCAGGACATGGCCGTTGACGTGGCCGAGGGGCTCCTGCCCGAAGCGATCGACTCCGTTGCCGTGCAGGTGTGGTTCCGCATCGGCGACGAAGCTATCCAGGCGTGGGAGGTCACCACGTCGCTGGCCGATCTCGGGTTGCCGGCCAGCCCGACGCACTTCGAGATGGTGCTCGATGCGCAAACCGGCGAGGTGCTGTCCGAGCGACAGATCGACACCAAGACGTACGCCCCGGGCTCGCCCGAGGTCGCCGACGGCGTCTTCCCTCGTATCGTGATCAACAACACGATCGGCGCGCAGGGTTCGAGAGACTACGCCGATCCGTTCGACGCCGTGATCCAGGTGGGCGGATGCTCCGGCACGCTGATCGCTCCGAACGTCGTCATCGCCGCACGCCACTGCGGCATCGGTGCCGGCAACACCGTGAGATTCGGTGACAACTCGAACAGCCCCATCTTCACCGCCACGGTTCAGTCGTCGATTCTCCCGGCCGGCAGCGGATCGCTCCTGGACGGCGGCGACGTGTCGATCCATATCCTGACGTCGTCGGTCCCGGCCAACATCGCCGAGCCCGTGCGCCTGATCGATGAGACGGATGACCTCGATGGCATGCTCTGCGCGACCCTCGGCTACGGGTACAACGGCCTCGGCAGCTCGGGTCACGGATTCTCCGCCGATGGCTTCCGCTGGGGCGGCGAGAACATCATCGACGCCTACGGCAGCCCGGCGGGTTCGAGCGGCAGCAACATCATCTCGACCGACTTCGACAACGGCACCTCCGGCGCGAACACGATCCCGAGCAGCAGCTCTGCCCCGCTCGAGTTCGAAGCGACGACGGCGCCCGGAGACAGCGGCGGCCCGGTCATGGTTCAGTTCGGTGGCGAGTGGGTGATCGCGGGCGTCCTCTCGGGCGGCACGACGAGCACGAGTGTGTACGGCGATATCTCCTGGTGGACCGGCACCGCGGTCTACCGCAGCGCGATCGAATCCGCCGGCGGCGAGTTCGTCACCGGCCTCGAGATCCTATTCCCGGGCGGGCTGCCTGATTTTGTTTCCTCGTCCGGCGGCGACACACTGGGCGTCGAGATCGTCCCCTCGCCGGTCGATCCCATTGTCCCTGGCAGCGGGACGTTCCAAGTCGACGCGGGCTCGGGGTTCCAACAGTTCGCGCTCGTGCCCGACTCGGCGACAACCTTCACGGCCACCTTCCCCGCACCCACCGAGTGCCCGACGAATGTGGAGTACTTCATCTCGTTCGACCTGCAATCCGGCACCACCGTGACCGCGCCCGCTTCGGGCGTGTTCAGAGTGCTCGCCGCGGATCAGGTGGACCTGGACGACCTGTACGACTTCGAGACGTCGGTCGGATTCACGGTGGGAGCGCCCGGCGACAACGCGACGACCGGTGTGTGGGTCCGTGTGAATCCGAATGGCACGGCGGCGCAGCCGGAAGATGACAACACCCCCACCGGCACCATCGCGTGGGTCACCGGCCAGGGGAGCCCGGGCGGCGGGCTCGGCGACAACGACATCGACGGCGGCACGACATCACTGGTCAGCAACCAGATCGATCTCAGCGCCACCGAGTCCGCGACGATCTCGTACGCCCGGTGGTACTCCAACAACACTGGCGCCGCACCCAACGCGGACGTGTTCGAGGTGTTCGTCTCAGACAACGACGGCGCCAGCTACGTGCTCGTCGAAACGGTCGGCCCCGCCGGCGCGGGGACGTCGGGCGGCTGGATCGAGACGGGGTTCAACGTCGGCGACTTCGTCGGGCTGACCTCAACGATTCGCGTCAAGTTCGTTGCGAGCGACCTCGGCGACGGTTCCGTGGTGGAGGCGGGCATCGACGATGTGCGCATCCTCGGCGTCTCGTGTTCGGCGGACTGCCCCGCCGACGTCGATGGCAACGGCACCCTTAACCTCGACGATGTCGACGCGTTTGTGGCAGCCTTCGTTGCTGGAGATCTGGCGGTGGACTTCGATGGCAACGGGAACCTCAACCTGGACGATGTCGATGCATTCGTTGCCTCGTTCGTTGCGGGCTGCCCGTAAGCCCTGATCACTCGACTCACACCCCAAACGGCCACGACCCAGTCGTGGCCGTTTTTCATGCGCCCCGCGAAACGAGTTTGCGCTCGAGCATCACCGCTTCATACGAAAGCGGTCGCGCAGGACAAGCATCCAGTCCCTGGGGGCTGGGTAGCCCAGGGCGCTACTTCCGGCCATCCCGTGGGCCTGGGCCAGCGCGTTCAGCACGCTATTGACGATGCGCCAGGGCTGCCGGAAGGGGGTGTCGGCATCGGTCCTCCGCCTCGAAACGTCTCCACAAGGGTCTCCAACAGCCCGATGGGGCCTCCAAGTACGGGGAAAGAGGCCGAAATTGGCGACCCTCGTGGTAGACTTTTCGAGCAAGATCGGCCCGAACAGGGCGAGATGGACGCGGCACCTTGGTCCACGTCCACGCCGCGTCGTGAGGGGGGAGAACCATGCGCTCGAAACCATGGCACTGCCTGGCGGTCGCTCTGTGTGCGCTTTCCGCCGGCGCGCGCGCCGATTCGGCTCCGCAAGCCGATCTCTGCGGCCTTGCATTCTCGCGCGACATCAGCACGGTCGAGTGGGATGGCAAGCCTGTGGGATTGGATGAGCCCCGCTTCGGTCGGCCCGCGGCGGTCCCCGTCCTCACCGAGCCATGGCAAGAGCATTTCGCGATCCCGATGAACACGTCCGAGATCCTGGCGGCCGGGCGCGACGCCACCGGCACGCAGGACATCTTCGTGGTCCGCGGCGCCGAGTCCGGGACCAACATGTCCGCATTGGGCGTGTGGACCGTAAACAGCGACGGCACAAACCCTACGGCGGCCACTTGGACAGTCTCCGGAATCCGCGGCTTCGACCTCGTCAACGACTTCGGGCTTGCCGGCTGGGGCTTCGTCTCGGACCCGGGCGACCCCGGGGATAAACGGGCGATCGCGATAAAGGACGCGTTGGTCTACCAGGGCGTCGTGTACCTGTTCTTCAGCGAGCAACGCCTGATCACCGGCGTGTGGCGCAACGCCGCGTTCGCCGTGGTGCGCGGGATGTACGACTCGGAGACCCGTTCGATCGAATGGTCGATGGCTTTCGACGACTACGACCACTTCGGCACGGCGTCCGCGCAGGGCTCCAACAGCGAGCCTGGCGCCACGGGCGTGATACGTGGAGAGGACTGGTCGATCAGCGGCCCCTGGACGCCGTACGACCGGCTGAACACAAGCCCGCTCGTCAGCCATGTCTGCGTCGTGGATTACGTGCCGCGGGGGTTGGGCCCGCCGTCGGACGGGCGGGTCTTTGCAGAACGCCTGACGAGGGAGAACGCCGGCGAGCCGTGGTCGCCCGCGGGCGCCTTGGCATTCGAGTGGAGCGACATCATCCCCGAAGACGGCGGTTTCTTCGACCACATCCATGCGGCGGCGCTGCTCGAATGGACCGACCCCGACACCGGCCGCCGCGGCTTGCAGATCCTCATCTCCGCGGGGGACACGCCGTACAAGAACCGCAACATCCGCCTCACCTGGGTCGGCCCCGAGGGGTACGACCCGACCGACCCCGCGGCGATGGCGGCCGAGCCGTCGTGGCGGGCGATCGAAAACTGGACGGTCTCCGCCGAGTACCACGGCGCCGGCACCGCGGGCACGCGAGACGCGTTGGTCGCCCCGTTCGGGCTCGTCGCGAACCAGTGGATCGGCCTCACGCAGGGGCGGACCGAGGGCACCGCGCTGGTGGGCAGCGACAACGGAACCAACCCCGTCCTGCTGCTCGACGCGTCCGACTTCACCGCCGAGCACCCCGTGTTCCGCACGCTAACCGCCCCAAGCATCCGGAACGGAAGCATGAACGCCCTCGAGATGCGCTGCGCCGACCCCGCGGACGGCTCCTCACTGTGGAACTGCAGCCACGCCTCGGCGAGCACCCTCTCCCCGCCGCTCTATCCCTCACGCCAGATGTTCACCACAGACTGGGGCGACACATGGCAGATCGCCCCCGCCGGCTCCAGGGCGATCATCGGTAACCGCGTCTTCCGCACGTACTTTGGCAACGTTGAACGCAGCACCTTGCCGCCGACTCATCCGGTTCGCCCGCTGCAAATCGCGCCAGGTCGAGCCAACCTCGCAGGAACCCTCGGGCACGGAACCGGTGCCTCGTACGCCACCCCGCAAGGCATGACCGTCACGCGGATCAAACGCGCAAGCGACGGGCACTTTTACGACGGGCTCGACGGCCACCCGAACGCCCGGCTCGCAGATCCCCCCTGCGCCACGGACGTCATCAGCAAATTCGTCGGCGACAGAACATACCAGGACAACGGCGGCGTCGACAACATCGCGAACTGGGATTACTCCACGTTCATCACCATGCGCACCAACGTCGCATCGCTCCAGAACCCCAACGCCACCCCGCGGCACGCCGTCGCGCGCGTGCACACCCTCACCTCGACCGCCTCGGGCACCGGCGGGCGGGTCCACGTCAACTGAGGCACCTACACCCAGAGCCAGCTCCTGATGGCCACCGACGGCGTCCAGAGCGAAGAGTGGCAAACCTCCGCAGCAATCTCCGTCGCCAACCCCCTCATGCACAACGACAGCAAGGACACGCGCCTCCGCTTCGAGTACTGGCCGGGCGACACCTTCTACATCGCCGTCGATGGCCTAGGGTTCATCGACGAAGGCGCCGACACGCTCGAACTCGGCTACCCCGCGCCACCAATGGGCCTGCCCGAGGACGCCCTGCCCGATGAAGTCGGCACCGTGACCGGCCTGGGCCTCGCCGACGGCACCGGCACGCTCGCGCTCTTCGCCGCCGTCCCTTGGGACAACTGGCACGAACTCACCGGCGAGCACGCCCTCGCCCACCTCCCCGGCCCCGCGGGCGAGAGCATCTCCCTCTCGTTCGACAGCGATACGTCCGCACTCAACGTCCGCGTCACCTCCAGCGAGGGATCGACGATCCTCATCCCGTTGCGGCGCGCCTCCAGCCAGGGCACAAACTACTGCACCTTCCGCGGCGGCGGCGTGGCGGTCGCGCTCTCCATCGCGGGCAACGGGATCTACGTCGCGGCGAACCTCCAGGGCGAACTCGCCACCGGCCAGATCGGCATCCCCGGCGGCCAGCCGTTCGGCCCGCTCGACACGCTCGAACTCGCAACGAGCGCGGACGGCTCCGTCGGCGCGTTCGACTTCTACGGCTACCGCGTCGATCCCTGGTCCGGCTCGATCGACGAAGTCACCGCTGCGCTCCGCGACGCTTCGGGCATCGGCACCGCCGGCGACTGCGCCGCATGCCCGGCCGACTTCAACGGCGACGGCCAGCTCAACGTGGACGACGTCGACGCCTTCGTCCTTGCGTTCGTGTCCAGCGACCTCGCCGCGGACCTCGACGCCAACGGCTCGCTCAACGTCGACGACATCGACGCGTTCGTGGGCTCATTCCTCAGCGGGTGCTGACGCCGGCGGGCGGAGGGCGCGTGCTGTAGACCCCGGGATTTCCTATACTGATCGATCCCCCTCGGGGAATCAGTCACCTCCCGGAGCCACGACATGGCCACGCCACGAGCAGAGCATCACATCGCGGGCCAAGCCGTGCCCGATACCGCCAGCGGAGCCACGATCGAGATCTCCAACCCCGCGACCGGCGCCCCCGTCGGCGTCGTCCCCATGAGCTCGGTCGAGATGGCCGACCGTGCTGTCGCCGCCGCGTCAGACGCCGTCGAGGGGTGGGGCTCGACGCCCGTCGGCGACCGCGTCCAATGCCTCTTCCGCTACAAGCAGATCCTCGAAGCCAACATCAACGACATCGCCGACATCGTCGTCGAGGAGCACGGCAAGACGAAAGCCGAAGCGATCGGCTCCCTCCGCCGCGGCATCGACTGCATCGAGTTTGCAACCTCCGCCCCCGTCCTGATGATGGGGCGGACCCTCCCGCAGATCGCCGTCTCCACCTCGTTCTGCCGAACCGAGGACGAGGGCGGCGTCGGCATCGACTCCCAAGTCGACCGCGTGCCCCTGGGCGTCTGCGTCGGCATCACCCCCTTCAACTTCCCCGTCATGGTCCCCATGTGGATGTGGCCCATCTCCGTCGCCTGCGGCAACACCTTCGTCCTCAAGCCCTCCGAGCGCGACCCCTTCTCGACCATGGCCGAGATCGAGCTGACCAAGGACGCCGGGTTCCCGCCGGGCGTCATCAACATGGTCCACGGCGGGCCCGACGTCTCCAACCGACTCATCACCCACCCGGACGTCAGCGCCGTCTCCTTCGTCGGCTCCACCACCGTCGGCGAGCACATCTACAAGACCGCCACCGCCGCGGGCAAACGAGTCCAGTGCATGTGCGGCGCCAAGAACCACTCGATCATCATGCCCGACGCAAACAAGGACGCCGCGATCGACGGCGTGCTCGGTTCCGCATTCGGCAACACCGGCCAACGCTGCCTCGCCGGCTCGGTCGTGGTCTGCGTGGGCGACGCCGGCGACTGGCTCGTCCCCGGGCTCGTCGAGCGTGCCAAGAACATCAAGGTCGGCCCCGGCGGCGAATCGGGCGTGTCCATGGGCCCGCTCGTCAACGCCGACGCCCGCGACCGCTCGCTCCGCTACATCGACGAGGGCGTCGAGGCCGGCGCCACCCTCGCCCTCGACGGCCGCGCGTGCCAGATGCCTTCCGAAGGCTGCTTCGTAGGCCCCACCATCTTCGACCACGCCACCGCGGACATGTCCATCGTCCGCGAGGAGATCTTCGGCCCCGTCCTCTCCATCGTCCGCGTCAAGACGCTCGACGACGCCATCGAGACCGTCAACCGCTCCGAGTACGGCAACATGTCCGTCATCTTCACCGACTCGGGCCACACCGCCCGCCGGTTCCAGCGCACCGTGCAAGCCGGCATGCTCGGCGTCAACGTCGGCGTCCCCGCGCCCATGGCCGCGTTCCCGTTCGCCGGGTGGAAGAAGTCCTTCTACGGCGACCTCCACGCCAACGGCGAAGACTCCGTCCGCTTCTACACCAAGTCCCGCGTTCTGGTGACGCGCTGGCTCTAAGCCCGACCTACCTGTACAGACCGGTTCACGGAGAACACCATGCCCCGAATCACCCGAGCCGCGATCATCCAGGCCTCCAACCCCGTGCCCGGCGACCAACCACTCGCCAAGATCCAGAGCGCGATGGTCGACAAGCACCTCGCCCTGATCGCCGAAGCCGCCGACAAGGGCGCCCAAGTTTGCTGCCTCCAGGAGATCTTCAACGGCCCCTACTTCTGTGCCGAGCAAGAGACCAAGTGGTACGAGTCCGCCGAGCCCATCCCGGACGGCCCCACCGTCAAGCTCATGCAAGAGCAAGCCAAGAAGCACGGCATGGTCATGGTCGTACCCATCTACGAACGCGCGATGACGGGCGTGTACTACAACAGCGCCGCTGTCATCGACGAGACCGGTGAATTCCTCGGCACCTACCGCAAGCACCACATCCCCCACTGCCACCCCGGGTTCTGGGAGAAGTTCTACTTCAAGCCCGGCAACCTCGGCTACCCGGTCTTCAACACCCGCTTCGGCAAGATCGGCGTCTACATCTGCTACGATCGACACTTCCCCGAGGGCGCCCGCGAGCTGGGCCTCAACGGCGCCGAGATCGTGTTCAACCCTTCGGCGACCGTCGCCGGCCTCTCCGAATACCTCTGGAAACTCGAGCAGCCCGCCCACGCCGTGGCCAACCAGTACTACGTCGGCGCCATCAACCGCGTCGGACACGAGCAGCCCTGGGACATCGGTGAGTTCTACGGCCAGTCCTACTTCTGCGATCCCCGCGGCAAGATCATCGCCGAGGCATCCCGTGACCAAGACGAAGTCGTCGTCGCGGACCTCGACCTTGACCTGATCCAGGAAGTCCGCAACACCTGGCAGTTCTACCGCGACCGCCGCTCCGAGAGCTACACCGGGATCACCCAGCCGTAACTGAGCCGTTCGATGTCACTCACCAACGCCGACCTCGCGCCCACACCCACCGACCAGCGCACGTGGTCGTCCTGGAACATCGCGGCGCTCTGGGTGGGCATGGCGGTCTGCATCCCGACGTACATGCTCGCCGCGGGCATGATCAAGCAGGGCATGAGTTGGTGGCAGGCGGTCCTCACCGTCATGCTCGGCAACCTCATCGTCCTGGTCCCCATGATCCTCAACGGGCAC
>BQJQ01000068.1 GCA_021604785.1 Phycisphaeraceae bacterium | reverse complement strand
CGCCGGGGGTGAACCAGGCGCGGCCCGCGGGGCAGCCCGGCTCGGGAAACGCGTCGGGCGCGGCGAATAACTCGGTCATCGCGGCGGCGGGCGCGGCCGGCGCTCAGGCGGCGGCCTCCACGAAGACCGGCGCACCGGGCGTGGTGCGGGCGGTGGAGGGCACGCGGGCTTCAGGCCCGCAGGTCCGCACGGCGGGCAAGGGCGCGGCTCCACACTCGCGTCCGCAGACGGCGAACAACGCCCCCGCGCTGGCGACGGTGCAGAAGGGGCTCGCGTCGGTGCTCAAGACGGGCGGCGGGACGATCTCGCTGCGGCTGACGCCTGATGCGTTGGGCGAGGTGCGGGTCGAGCTGAATGTGAAGGATGGCGTGGCGAACGCCCGCCTGGAAGCGACGAGCGAATCGGCACGCCGCTTGCTTACGGAGAATCTGTCCACGCTGCGCGAGGCATTGGAGGCCAAGGGCGTGCGCGTGGAGCGTTTGAGCGTGGAGCTGCGCTCGGGAACGGAAGCGTCGCCGGAGGCGGCGCGCGGCGAGCGGCCCGGCACGGACGCCGGGCGAGCCCAACAGGGCGACTCGTCAGAGAATGGATCACGTGGCGCCGGGTCGGAGACGGGCGCCGGGGAAGACGGACGCGCGGCGGAGGATCACGCGGCGCGCCAACACGCGGCCAACACCGGACACCCGCGGAGCGGGGGGGACGAACCCGGGTCGGAGCACCCGGCGGACGCGACAGACGAACCCGGTCTGAGCGATGCGGACCCGGCATGGACGCCGGACGACGTTGCCTGGATCGGCCTGGACACGGTCGCCTGACCGATCGTGCGGGCATCCGCGGCCTCACCGTGAGGCGCAGCGGTGTTGGTGCGCACGTGTGGGGCGACGGAGGATGATGCCGTGAGCGCGATTGATTCGCTTGGTGGTTCGAGCAACCCCGCGTCGGCTTCGGGTCTCTCTGCGCTCACGAGCGAGGAGTTCCTGAACATCATCCTGACCGAGCTGCAGTCGCAGGACCCGCTCGAGCCGCAGGACACCGAGGCGCTGCTGAGCCAGTTCTCGACGCTGTACCAGATCGAGTCGGACATCAAGCTGAGCGACAACCTCGGAGAGCTCGTGAACCAGAACGAGTTCACGGCGGCATCTGTGCTGATCGGAGCGCTCGTCTCGGGCATCTCGCTCGACAACCAGCGTGTCGCGGACATCGTGGTGTCGGTGTCCAACACAGCGGACGGGCCGGTGCTCAATCTGTACGACGGGTCGCGGGTGCTGTTCTCGAACGTGGACGAGGTCGCCGGCGCGGTGACGATCGATGACGGCTCGGGTGATGACGGCTCGGATGGGACCGACGGAGCCGACGGCGCGAGTGAGACCGGGGGGACGACGCCGACGGATTCGGCCGCGGCGGGCGATTCGAGCGCGTCTGATGGCGATGCTGGCGCGGTGGACGAGACCTCGGGCGACGTCGCGGCACGCACGACCACGGGCGACCGGCTGAACCAGCTCGTGCAGGCGGTCAAGGAGATGTACGAATGACGCCGGTCGGAAACGACCTGCTGACGCTGCTCGGCTCGGGCATCCGCCCGGCGGGCGTGGACAGCGCGGGCGCGTCGTCGCGCGGCGCGGGCGCCGCGGCGCAGGCCGACGGCCCGGGGTTCGCGGCGCTCTTGCACGCGGCACGGGCCGGGGAGCTGGGGTCCGGGATGCCGGTGGAGATCGAGCCGGCGTTGAGGCTCGAGTTGACCGAAGAGCAGACCGCGCGGCTGGAGAAGGCCGCGGACCGGGCGACGAGCGAGGGCGCGGATCGCGCGGTCGTGGTGCTCGACGGCAAGGCGCTGGTGCTCGATGTCGAAGGGCGGCGTGTGATCGACGCGAAGGCGATCGATGAGATCGGGGCGCTGACGAACATCGACGCGGTGATCGGGGCGGCCGTGCCCAAGGAAGACGATGCGGCGATCGGGCTCGGCGGGCTGATGCTCGCGCCCGCGGCGGGCCTTGCCCGGGCGCTCGGGCTGACGGGTACGACGAGCGAAGCGTGATTCAAACCCGGCGCCGCCGCCGGTATCTGTTCGAGGACGACAACCATGGCATCGACAACCGCGCTGTTCACGGGGCTCACCGGGCTCGACACGCACTCGCGCAAGCTGGACGTGATCGGCAACAACATCGCGAACGTCTCGACCACGGCGTACAAATCCTCGCGGATGCTCTTCGAGTCGCTCATGGCGCGGACGGCCTCGATCGGGTCCGCCCCCTCGGCGGCGCAGGGCGGGACCAACCCGACGCAGATCGGCCTGGGCGTCGGCGTCGCGGGTGTGCAGCGGGACTTCACGGTTGGCGCGTTCGCCTCGACCGGCGACCTGCGCGACCTGGCGATCGATGGCTCGGGGTTCTTCATCGTCGAGGGCGAGGGGCGGACGTTTTACACGCGTGCCGGCTCGTTCCGACAGGATCTCGACGACAACCTGGTCACGCTTTCGGGCGAGCGGCTGCAGGGGTTCGCGGTCGATGAGAACTTTGCGCTCGTCGAGGGCGCGCTCACCGACATCAGCGTCCCGATCGGGCGGGTCACGATCGCGAACGCGTCCACGACGACCGCGGTCGCGGGCAACCTGTTCTCGGCGGGCGATCTGCCCAGCCAGGGTTCGTCGATCGACATCATGGGGACGGCGACGGCCGGGCTCTTCGACACGGGCGGTTCGTTCATCGACGCGACGACGCTGCTGGTGGACGTGGAGGACCCGGACCTGTTCGGCTCAGGCACGGCGTTGTTCGCGGACGGCGACATCCTCGAGATCTCGGGCGAGGGCGGGCGTGTGACCAAGGGCGACCGTGTGCTGCCTTCGGAGACGCTCGACATCGACGCGGCGACCACGATCCAGGACCTGATGGACTTCATGGACGCGGCTCTGGGCATCCAGGCGACGGGCACCAACCCCAACGGCGCCACCCCCGGCGTGACGGTCGATGCGACCACCGGCGTGATCACGATCATCGGCAACACCGGCACCGTCAACGACCTCGACTTCGATTCGTCGGACCTGCGGCTTGTCGATTCGGTGGGCACGGTCATCCGGGCGCCGTTCGTGGTGACCGAGACCGCCGAGGCGGACGGCGAGTCCGTTCGGACGACCCTGCTCGCGTACGACTCGCTGGGCGGCGAGGTGACGCTGCAGCTGTCGATGGTGATCGACTCGAAGCAGACGACCGGCGGCACGACGTGGCGGTACTACGTGGACTCGGACGACGACACCGATGTCGAACTCGACGTCGGGACAGGGCTGGTCGAATTCGACGCGTTCGGGCAGGTGCTTAACACGGCGCCGATCACGGTCACGGTAGACCTCGAGGGCACGGGCGCGCTGTCTCCATTGGCGTTGGAAATCCCGCTGACCGGCGACAACGGCACGCTGACGGCGTTGTCGGACGGGCCCAGCCGCATCAACAACGTCTACCGCGACGGCCTGCCCCCGGGCACGCTGCAGTCGTTCGGCGTGCAGGCCGACGGGCTGATCGTGGGCGAGTTCTCGAACGGCGCCGTGCGGACACTCGGCAAGCTCGTGCTCGCGAACTTCGCGAACTCCGAGGGGCTCGTGGATGCGGGCAACAATAACTTCTCGGTGGGCCCGAACTCGGGCGTCGCGCAGCTGGCAACGCCGGGCGAGTTCGGCACCGGCACGATCCTCTCGGGCGCGCTCGAGCAGTCGAACGTGGACCTGGGCCGCGAGTTCACGGATCTGATCCTGGTGCAGACGGGCTATTCCGCCTCGGCGCGAGTGATCCGGACGACCGACGAGCTCTTGCAGCAGCTGCTGGTGCTGGGTCGGTAATGGCGAGGGCCGATAACGCACGCCTCGTGAGGAAGACCTGCCCGTGATTTCTGTGACCAGACTCAACGGCGCCCGGTTCGTGCTCAACGCCGAGCTGATCCGGACGATCGAGTCCAACCCGGACACGATCGTGACATTGATCACCGGCGAGCGGCTGATCGTGCGTGAGCCGATGCGTGAGATCGTGCAGAAGGCAGTGGACTACGGGCGGCTGCTGCGACGGTCGGTGGGGGTGGACCTGCCGGCGGACATGATCCCCGAGGCGCAGGATCCGCCGACCACCCGAGATCGGGCGGGCTGAGAGGCCCACGAGGAGCCCGTCCCGCGCCCGAGGGTCAAGTGGGGGGCGCCGAGGTCCGATTCTGATGGCAGGTGCGTGCCCCGCCGGTGTCGGCGGGTCTCGACCCCTCGCACGGACGCGGGAGGCCTTGGGCTGTGGATATCGGGACCGTCCTGGGTTTGGTTATCGCGATCGTCGCGGTGCTCCTGTCGATTGTGCTCGGCGGTGGCAACCCCGCGTCGCTGATCAACGTGCCGTCGATCCTTGTCGTGTTCGGCGGGACGGGCGGGGCGATCATCCTGAGCTTCCCGCTGGCGCGTGCGCTCAAGCTGCACACGGTGGTGCTCAAGAGCGTGTTCGGCACGACGGGCAACCCCGTCGCGACGATCAAGGACATGGTGCAGTACGCCGAGATCGCCCGTCGCGAGGGCATCCTCGCGCTCGAGAGCATGATCCCGGACATGAAGGAGCCCTTCATCGTCCGCGGCGTGAAGATGGCCGTCGACGGCACCGACCCCGAGCTGATCCGCACGATCATGGAGACCGAGCTCGAGGCGATGATGGACCGCCACGCCGACGGCAAGAAGATCCTCGACACCATCGCCCGCTACGCCCCCGCGTTCGGCATGATCGGCACGTTGATGGGCCTGATCTTCATGCTCAACAACATGGACGACCCGTCGGCGATCGGCCCGGGCATGGCCGTCGCGCTGATCACGACGATGTACGGCGCGCTGATCGCGAACCTGTTCGCGAACCCCGTGGGCGACAAGCTCGCGGCCAAGGACGCCGAGGAAGTCCTCGTCAAGACCATCGTGATCGCGGGCGTGATGAGCATCCAGTCGGGCGACAACCCCCGCGTTGTTGAAGCGAAGCTGCTGACCTACCTCCCGCCGGCGATGCGCGAACTGGTCACCGACGAACAAGCCCAGGCGGCCTGACCCACGGGAGGCGCCGCGATGGCAAAGAAAGCCAGACCAGACACCAGCGGGGAGGTCCCCGAGTGGGTCGTGACCTACGGCGACCTCATGTCGCTGCTGCTGTGCTTCTTCATCCTCCTCGCCGCGTTCAGCGAGCTCAAGCAAGAACGCGAGTACCGCGAGGTGCTCGAGCAGATCCAGGAAGCATTCGGCTTCCGCGGCGGGCTGGGCGTCAACGACGCGCTGTCCAAGGCGAACAACTCTTCGGTTTCGTTGCTCGAAGAACGCGCCAAGCGATCGAACGACAAGATGGAGACCAACATCCACTGGGAGTCCAACGTCGTCGGCCGGCACGAACGCGTGACGGTCGTGCAGGAGGGGCAGCGGTTCGCTGTGGGCGCCACGATGTTCTTTGACGAGGCGGACGCCACGCTCTCGTCCACGGTCCGCGAGGAGCTCCGCACGCAGGTCGCGCCGCGCATCCGCGGGCAGCAGTTCGTGGTCCGCATCATCGGGCACGCGTGGGGCGAGGGCGAGCTCGCGTCCGGGTTCACCTACGACGAGCTCGGGTACAAGCGGGCGCAGGCGGTCAAGGACTTCCTCGTCCGAGAATGCTCGGTTGAACCGATGACCCTGCGGGTCGAATCGGCGGGCACGACCGAGCCGGCGTCGCTGGGCACGAGTTCGGTCGAGATCCCCCCCGGAAACCGCCGAGTGCAGGTGTGGATGACCGGGCGAACGGTCGCCGACACGCACCCGGACCCGAACTACACGGGCGTGCTCCCCTAGCCCGCCCCCGAGCGAACACCACGCATGGCCGACGAGAAGAGCAATCCCGAAGCAACCCCCGAGGCGCCGTCTAAGCCTTCCAAGCTGCCGCTGCTCATCGTGGCGGGGCTGATGCTCGCCGAGGGCGTGCTGGTCTACCTGGGCGTGGGCATCCTTGGCTCGGGCCCGCAGAACGCCGGCGCCCAGATCGAGGGGCTCGACCAGCTCGAACGCGAGCAGCAGGTCGAGATCCTGCTCATCGAAGACCGGTTCCAGAACATGCAGTCCGGGCGGGTCTGGGGGTGGTCCGCCGAGGTCTATCTCAAGGTCCGCAAGAAGAACGAGGCGGACGTGCAGACGGTGATGGAGCGTGACGCCGCCGAGATCAAGGAAGGCCTCGCGATGATCTTCCGCAAGGCCCAGGACCGCCACCTGCGCGAGCCCGGGCTCGAGACCATCAGCCGCCAGCTGACGAACTACGTGAACCGCGTCTTCGGCGTGGACAGCGAGGGCGTGCCGCTGGTCGAGCGGGTCATTTTGCCCAAGCTCAAGGGCAACCCCGAGGACATCTGATCGCTCGAAGTCCCGGTCGGCCCGAAATTCGGGCCCGGATCGGCATGGTTTGCGCCTTTGCGCACGCCGCGACCCCCTCGACGCGCAGAGATTGAACGTTTACGACCCCGCGGGCCGATTCAGACGGTGCCGGTTGCCTTGTGCGCCGGCGGTGGCGCGGAGACGCCACCCCCCCTAGAGAGGCACGGATGCCCGACGAAGACCAAGCCCAACCCGAAACCCCGCAGCCGAGCCCGGAATCGGGTGGTGATGTTCCCACGCCCGAGGGCCAGGAACCCGATGTCGCCGAGGCACTCGAAGCGGCCGCCCAGGTCGCCGCGGAGACCGCCGAGACCGCGGGCAGCGCCCAGGCGTCGCCCGGCGGCGATGGCGCGCAAGCGTTTGCCCTGCCAGACTTTGAAGCGTTGGCCAAGCCCGGATCGGTGCACGACATCGATTTGCTATCCGACGTCGCCCTTACTGTGCGGATCGAGTTGGGGCGTTCGCGGATGCTCGTGGAGGATGTTCTTCGCCTCGACTCGGGCGCGGTAGTGGAATTGGACAAACTGGCAGGGGATCCTGTAGACGTGTACGTCAACAACCGGCACGTCGCTCGTGGCGAGGTGCTGGTGCTCAACGACAACTTCTGCGTCCGCATCAACGAGATCCTCTCGGGCACCGAGGAGGAACGGTCGAACGGGTGAGCCGCCATGGCCCGCCCAGCGGGCACAGGCGGGCGACGGTGTCGCCCGAATTCAGACCGGAGTGGGACATGCCCCGCACGAGCCGATTCATCACGTTCGCGTCCGCCGCCCTCGTTTGCGTGTGCGCGCCCGGTGCGTTCGCGCAGTCGGAGGACGCCGAGGATCGCGTGTTCGGCCGGGTCGGTCCCGAGCGACCCGTCGTTGAGATCCCCGCGGACCAGGTCCAGGGCGTGAACCCGGACGCGCCGCTCGAAGGGTGGGAAGTCCACGACCCGTCGCGCGTGATCGAGACGGAGGTCCCCGAAGCGACCCCGCCCGTGGATGACGCGTCGGTTGACCCGGCGCTCGCGTTGATCGCGCCGGCTGCGAACGACGGCCCGATGGGCCCGCCCGCGCCGGAGCGGACTGCCGAAGCGCCGGCCCCCGAAACGAACACCGAGCCGATCGCCGCCGCCGCGACGCAAACCGAGGCCGACCCGGTCGTGCCGTATGTCGCGCCGAACGCGGAGTCTTTGATCGGGACCCGCCCGCTGGGCGCGACCGAGGCCGAGCCGATCGCCGCGGGTGATGGCGGCGCGTCCAAGCCCTGGTGGGGCGAGATGGGGCAGACGGCGATCGCGCTGGCCGTCGTGATCGGCCTGATCGTCGTGCTCGCGTACATCTACACCCGGCTTGCGCGTTCGCGCGGCTCGCTGATCGCGACCGGCGGCGCCCGCTCGCCCGCGGGCGTGCTCGAGGTGCTCGGTCGCTACCCGATGGGCCCGCGACAGACGATGATGATCATCAAGTTCGACAAGCGGGTGCTGCTGGTAACGCAGACGACGCCGCGGAGCGGGCCGCCGCAGATGTCCACGCTGTGCGAGCTGGTCGAGCCCGAGGACGTCGCGTCCGTGCTGACCAAGGTGCGAGACGCGTCGGGCGACTCGATGAACGAGACGTTCCGGGCCGCGATGGACCGCGTGGGCGGCTCGGCCGCGCCGGCGTCGAACGGCTCGCGCCCCGCGCCCGAGTTCATGCCCGAGCGTGTCGAGCCCGTGGCGGCGGTCGCCGAGCCCAAGTCGGGCTTCGATGCGGACTACGACCCCGAGGACCTCCGCCGGACGGTGGGGGGCACGGAAGAAGAGCGGGCCCAGCTGTGGGAAGACATCGGCACCGAGCGCCCCGGGCGCGACCCGGTCGGCTCGCTGAAGCGCCGGCTCAGTGCCATGCGCGGGGGCGTGCCCAGATGACATCGTTCGCCCGGGCCATCGTCTGGCTGCTCGTCGGAGCGGTCACGTTCGCCTGGGCGGCGTCCCCCTCTCTCGCGCAGGTCGGGCCGCAGCGTCCGGACCGCGCCGTCGAAGCCGCGACGCCCCTCGCGAATCAGTTCCAAGCGCCGACAAGCCTGAACCCGATGACGATGCTCCGCGACGCGGGCAACGCGTTGCCCGGGGGCGCGTCGTCGGACGGCGGCGACTCGGGCGGGCTGAGCGTCGGCATCAACATCATGCTGCTGCTGACGGTGGTGGCGTTGGTGCCCTCGATCATGCTGATGACGACGTGCTTCGTGCGGATCATCATCGTGCTGTCGCTGCTGCGGCAGGCGATGGGGACGCAGTCGCTGCCGCCGACGCAGGTGATCACGGGGTTGGCGCTTTTCATGACGGCGTTGGTGATGCAGCCAACGATGGACCGCGTCTGGAACGAGGCCGTCGTGCCGTACCAGAACGGCGAGATCCGCGACTACGAGACGCTCTGGGACGCCGGCGTGCAGCCCATGCGTGACTTCATGTTCGACCAGATCGAGGCGACCGACAACTGGTCGAGCCTCTACATGATCCTGAACTACAAGGGCGTGGACACGTCCGAGCCGGAGAACCTGACGCGGGCGGACGTGAAGACGACCGAGCTCGTGCCGGCGTACATGCTCTCGGAGCTCAAGGTCTCGTTCCTGATGGGCTTCCGCGTCTACCTGCCGTTCCTGGTGATCGACATGGTAATCGCGAGCCTGCTGATCAGCATGAGCATGATGATGCTCCCGCCGGTGCTGATCTCGCTGCCGTTTAAGCTGATGCTGTTCGTGCTTGTTGATGGGTGGACGCTGGTGGTGGGGAGCCTGCTCGAGAGCTTTGTGGTCGCGCCGCCCGGGGGCGCGGCGGGGTCGGCGGCGATGCTGCTGCTGATCCCGTGGATGATCAAAAGTCCGGACCCGCCGGGTCCGTGCGCACCGAGGACGGTGCGCCGATTCAGATGGGCATGGAGGCCCGCGCATGCAGTACGACGAATCACTCGTTCAGACCGTCCGTGACACGCTGATCATTGTGCTGAAGATCGCCGGTCCCATGCTCCTCGCGGGCATGGTGATCGGTCTGCTCATCAGCCTGTTCCAGTCGGTCACGAGCATCCAGGATCAGACGCTGACGTTCGTGCCCAAGATCGTGGGCATGGTGGTGGTCGCGGTGATTCTGCTGCCGTGGATCGTGATGCGGCTGGCCGAGTTCACCGCCGACCTGCTCACGTTGTTCTAACCGCACCGATTGGGGGGGCGATGGGCCTGCTCGAGCCGGTGCTGGCGCACGCGGCGCCGTTCATCCTGGTCGTGTTCCGGCTGCTCGGGCTGTTCGTGCTGACGCCGTTGCTGTCGAGCGCGAACGTGCCCCGCATGGTTCGGGTGATGATCGCGTTGTCGTTCGCGGCGGCGGTCTATCCGACGATGCCCCCGCCCGCCGGGGGCCCGATGGATCTGGACCTGGTCGAGCTGCTGCCGTTGATGCTGACCGAGGTGATGATCGGGTCCACCATCGGGCTGATCGCGAGCATCCCGCTTATTGCGCTGCAGATGGGCGGGTACTTCATGGGGTATCAGATGGGCCTCGCCCTGGCCCAGGCGTACAACCCGGAGCTGGACACCCAGTCCGGCGTGCTCGGGCAGCTGCTGTTCTACCTGGGCATGGCCGCGTTCGTGGCGCTCGGCGGGCTCGACGCGGTCTTCATGGCGCTGCTCGATACGTTCGAGACGCTGCCCTCGGGTGTCTTCGCGTCCGACGTGATGCCGCTCGAGTTGCTCGTCGCGATCCTGACGTCGTCATTCGAGTTTGCGCTGCGGATCGCGAGCCCGGTGATGGGCGTGATCGTGATGATCCTGGTCGCGCTCGGGTTCATGATGAAGACGATGCCGCAGATCAACGTGATGTCCGTCGGGTTCGCGGCCAAGATCCTCGCGGGCCTGCTCACGCTCTCCGCGATGATCTTCATCATCGACGAGGTCAGCGTGGACGAGATGCGCAAGGCGATCGACGCAATCCTCAACTGGGCGCAGACCCTCGGGGGCGCCGATGCCTGAGGGAGAACTCGGCGAACGGACCGAAAAACCAACCGCGCGCAAGCTCACCCAGGCCCGCACCAAGGGCCAGGTCCCCAAGAGCACGGACCTTGGCGGCGCCGTGATGCTCCTCGCGGCGACGCTCATGGTCGCGATGGGCGGGTGGTGGATCCACGAGGGATTCCTCGCGGCGATGATCACGCTGCTCGACATGAGCCGCTTCGAGGGCGGCGTGACCACCGCGAGTTTGGGCCCGAGCTTCAAGTTCGCGATGGCTCAGGCCGCGATGATCATGGTGCCGATCCTGCTCGCCGCGTTCCTGGTCGCGTACCTCTCGCAGGTCGTGCAGGTCGGGTTCCTCTTTACGCTCAAGCCCATCCAGCCCAAGCTGAGCAACCTGAGCCCGCTGAGCGGTCTCAAGAAGATCTTCGGCATCCGCGGGCAGGTCAAGACCATCACCGCGACGGCCAAGCTCATCGTCATGGTGGCCGTCGCGGTCGTCGCGATCAAGGTCCGCCTGTCCGCGTTGGCGGCGCTCCCTTTCCTCAGCGCACGCCAGGCGCTGCGCGTCGTCGCGCAGATGGGCGTCGAGCTCGCGCTTATCCTCGTCCTCCTGCTCATCTTCATCGCGCTGTTCGACTATCTCTACCAACGCTGGCAACACACCCGCGACCTGATGATGACCAAGCAAGAGATCAAGGACGAGCGGCGCAGCATGGAGGGTGACCCGCAGCTCAAGGGACGCCGGTTCAAGATGTACCAAGAGATCGTGATGCAGCAGATCACCGCCGCCGTGCCCAAGGCGGACGTGATCGTGAACAACCCCGAGCACTTCTCGGTCGCGATCGCGTACGACACCGAGGGCCTGGGCGCCCCGCGGGTCGTCGCCAAGGGCGTGGACTTTGCGGCGATGCGGATCCGCCACGTCGCGGCGCTCCACGACGTGCCCATGGTCGTCCGCCCGCCACTGGCGCGGGCGCTCTACCGCGGCACCGAGGTGGGCGACGAGATCGCGCCCGAGCACTACGAGGCGGTCGCCGAGATCCTCGCCTACGTCTACCAGATCGATCAGCGCGCGGGCCGGTCCGAGCGCTTCGCGAACCGCACCCCCCAGCCCGCCGGCGTCTGACGGAGACCCCCTGACCACCGATGGCCACGCCCGCCGCCAAACGCGACCTCTCCCAGCAGGCCCTGCTGCCCGCGTGGATGCAGCGCATCGCCGCGCAGCGCGGGCTGCTGGTACCCATCGCGTTCGTGCTGCTGCTGGTCGTGATCCTGGTCCCGCTGCCCCCGGTGGTGCTGGACCTGCTGATCAGCGCAAACATCTCGCTGGGCGTCATCATCCTGATGACCACGCTCTACATGCAGCGGGCGCTGGACTTCTCCGTCTTCCCGTCGCTGCTGCTCGCGACGACGCTGCTGCGGCTCGTGCTCAACATCGCCTCGACGCGCCTGATCCTCACCGCCGACGCGGACAGCCCCGAAGCGGCGATGGGCGTCGCGGGCAAGGTCATCGGCGCCTTCGGCTCGTTCGTCGCGGGCGACTCGCTCTTCGTCGGCATTATCATCTTCGCCATCATCATGATCGTGCAGTTCATGGTGATCACCAAGGGCGCCGGCCGCATCGCCGAGGTCGCGGCCCGGTTCACGCTCGACGCCATGCCCGGCAAGCAGATGGCGATCGACGCCGAACTCTCCAACGGCGTCATCTCCGAAGCCGAAGCCAAGTCCAAACGCGAAGAGATCTCCCGCGAGGCGGACTTCTACGGGGCGATGGACGGTGCCTCCAAGTTCGTTAAGGGCGACGCGATCGCGGGCCTGATCATCACGGCGATCAACATCGCCGGCGGGTTCGCCGTGGGCATCATCGAACGCGGGTGGCCCGCGGGCCAGACCGCCGAGGTCTTCACCAAGCTGACCATCGGCGACGGCCTGACCAGCGCGATGCCCAGCTTCATCATCTCGATCGCCGCCGCGCTGATCGTCACGCGCTCGGGATCACGCCAGGACCTCGGCATGGAGCTGACCGAGCAGCTCTCGTCCCAGCCCCGCGGCCTCTGGATCACCTCTGCCTTCCTCGCCCTGCTCGCGATGACGCCCCTGCCCACGGTCCCGCTGCTCGCGACGTCGGTCGGCCTGGTCGTGCTCTCGCTCGCGATGCGCCGCGCGACCCGCGCCAACGCCGCGCAGGACCTCCAGCGTGCCGAGTCCGAGGCGCAGGCCGCCGCCCCGCCCGCCGCGCCCGTCGAGGACCTGATCAAGGTCGACACCCTCGAGCTCGAAGTCGGCTACGGGCTCGTCCCGCTCGTGGACACCAACCAGGGCGGCCAACTGCTCGACCGCATCACCGCCGTCCGCCGACAGCTCGCCGCGGACATCGGGCTCGTCATGCCCCCCGTGCGCATCCGCGACAACATGCACCTCAAGCCGAGCGAGTATCGAATCAAGATCCGCGGCGCCGCCGTGGCCAACGGTCGCACCGAGCCCGGCCGCCTCCTCGCGATGGACTCCGGGCTCGCGACCGGCGAGATCACCGGCGAGAAGACCGTCGAGCCGGCCTTCGGGCTCGACGCCTGGTGGATCGACCCCAACACCCGCTCGCGCGCCGAGACGCTCAACTACACCGTGGTCGATCCGACCTCCGTCCTCGCGACGCACCTGACCGAGGTGATGAAGTCGCACGCCGACGAGCTGCTCACCCGCGGCGAGGTCGCCAACCTCCTCGAAGTCACCAAGGAGAAGGCCGCCAAGCTCGTCGAGGACACGGTCCCGGGCGTGATCAAGATCGGCGAGCTCCAGAAGATCATGCAGAACCTTCTCCGTGAGCGCGTCCCGATCCGCGACGTCGAGACGATCCTCGAGGTCCTCGCCGACTGGGGCGACAAGACCAAGGACGCGGACATCCTGACCGAGTACGTCCGCAACGGGCTCCGCCGGACCATCTGCCAGCAGTACGCGACCATCGACGACTCCGGCACGCCCAAGCTCGTCTGCGTCACCCTCGATCCCGCCCTCGAGGACCAGATCGAGGCGTACATCGACCGCGGGCAGCAGGGGACCACCGTCTCGATGCCCGCCCGCGTCTCGGCCCAGATCGCCGCGGCCATCGCCCGCTCGCTCGAGAAGGTGACCGCCGGCGGGCACCACGCCGTCGTCATCGCCTCTCCCCAGGTCCGGGGCGTGGTGCGGCAGGTCCTCGAGGCGCATGTCCCGCTGGCAGCGGTGCTTGGGTACAACGAGATCGTCCCCGGGCTCGAGGTCGAGTCCCTCGCGCTGGTCGGGGCAGTCGGGGCGGAGCGCAACGAGAGCGCCCCCGCGGGCTCGCCGGCGGCGTAGGCTCCGCGTCCCGCCCCGCGCACGCGGCGTCGGTGCGGGCCGACTGGCCGAAACAACGCCCGCCCGGTACCTTGCGCGTCGGTGACCCGCGCATCCCCGGGCCCAAGGACGGACGATGAAGCTC
>BQJQ01000067.1 GCA_021604785.1 Phycisphaeraceae bacterium | reverse complement strand
CGCGGTGGTCGGCGACGAAGGCTTGCATGGTGTCCATCGCGGCGCGCTCGCGGGGGCCGATGGCGAAGTACTCGACATAGCTGATGCCGAGGATGGGTGATTGGGCGAGGGTGTCGAAGGGGGTGAGGGTCGGGCCGAGGTTGGTCCAGCCGGCGATGTCCCCCACCGCGACGACGGCGCCGGCGAGGGACTTGGCGATGCCCTGTTCGACGGCGGCGGCGATCTCGTCGGGCTCATGGACGCGGCCGGCGACGATGCGCTTGAGCCAGGGGGTGAGACCTTGTGTGGGGTCGTGTTCGATGGGGCCCAGGTGGGTGAGGTCGAGGTGGGTGTGGGCGTTGACCATCCCCGGGATCAGGGTGGTGCCGGGGAGGGCGAGGGTGTGGTCCGGGGCGGGGAGGTCCGGGGCGGAGTCGAGGCCCGAGGTCGGGCCCGCGTGGAGGATCTCGGCGCCGGCGGGGGTCAGACGCATGACGAGCGAGCCCGGCGCGTGTTCGGCGTGGGCGTCGGCAATGCAGGCGGCGTCGATCCGGACGACCCCGGATGTGGGGAAGTGATTGGCAGCGTTGGGGTTGCGCGTGGTCTTGGGCACGGTTATCCGTTTGTGGGGGCGCGGATGGTGCGCCGAAGAGGTAAGGAAGGGCGCGGGGTTGGCCGCACGTGCGGCACGCGTGGGGTAGCATGGAGGATACACCCGGGCGTTGGGGGGTCCCCCGCCCGAGCACGGAGGCAACCAGCGATGCGCAGAGCCAGACTGACCAGAATCGTTCCCGTCCTGGGCGTCGTTGGCGCGCTGGGGCTGACCGGGTGCGTGAGCCAGGAAGAGTATGACAAGCTCTGGGAGACGAACCGGAGCCTGCTCAACCGCAACCAGGAATTGATGAACGACCTTGAGTCGTCGCAAAGTCAGTACGGCGCCCTGGCGGGTGCCGGGACGAGCGCGCAGCAGACGATCGCGGCGCTTCAGGGCGAGAACGGGCGGCTGCGTACGCAGCTGACCGACGCGAGCCGGACGCTGATGGGGCTTGAGGACCGGCTCGCGAGCCTGGAGGTCGGGCGGCTCGATCCGGCGACGGACTTGGCGCTGTCGCGGCTGGCGGCGCAGTACCCGAACCTGATCGTGTACGACTCGGACCGGGGGATGCTGCGGTTTGCGTCGGACCTGACGTTCCGCTCGGGTTCGGACGAGGTGCAGTCGCCGGCGATGGAGTCGATCGGCGCCTTGGCGACGATCCTGCAGACGCCCGAGGCTGGCGAGTATGACGTGAAGATTGTCGGGCACACGGACAGCGAGCAGGTGAGCTCGCGGACGGCGCGGCTGCACCCGACGAACGTGCACCTTTCGGCGCACCGGGCGATCTCGGTGCGGACGGCGCTGGGCAACTCGGGCGTGGCGCAGGATCGGATGTACGCGGCGGGGTGGGGCCAGTACCGCCCGTCGATCGCGAACACGTCCACGGGGAACACGCCGGCGAACCGTCGGGTGGAGATCTTCCTGGTGCCCTCGACGCGTGACCTGTACGCGGCTGCGGACGCGGTGAGCACGGAAGACCCGGCGCCGCGGAGCGTGGACGCGGACGAAGAGGTGACGCCGCGTCGGATGTTTGATCCGACGAAGTGAGACGGTCCGGCGCAGGACGCTGGATGACTGATTGATACGGCGCCCCGTTCCGGTTGGGACGGGGTGTTTTTTTGCGCGCGTTTGGGGCGGTGTGCGATGGTGTGCGCGGGGGCCCCTCACCCCGGCCCTCTCCCCGGGGGGAGAGGGAGGGATCTCAGACGGTGCGCTTGGGGGGGGCGATGGCCCAGGCGAGCGAGAGCATGAGGACAAGGACCGACGCGGATGCGACGGGGAGCGTCCACCCGGCGTTGCGGAGGGCCTGCTGCTCGTGGGTGATCGAGGGGGGGCGGTTGGTGAGCGCGAGGGCGGCGTCGTACTGCCATGTGCGCTCGGCGAGCTCGCCCGGGTCGCGCTCGGGGACGGGCTCGCCGGCGCGGACGGCTTCAGCAACGCGGCGGTCGTAGGAGCGGGCGCTCTCGGGGAAGCGGAGGCGTTCGGAGCGGAAGCCGCCCTCGGGGAGGAGCTCGTGGAAGGCGAAGGTGGTGCGTCGGCGCATGACCTCGCCCCAGCCCCAGGACTCTTCGTCGACGTCGACGGGCATGAGCGGGTCGGAGCCGACGCCGGCGTTGGGCTCGCGGACGACGGCGACCATGCGGGCGGCGAGCTCGCCCGATTCGAGCTGGCGTTTGACCTCGGCGCCGTGGACGCCGGTCGCGTCGGCGAAAGCGAGGACGGCGAGCCAGTTGCGGTGTCGCGAGAGGCCCGGGAGGTCGTGCTCGGAGGGGACCTGCACGGGGAGCTCGAGGGTCGCGTCGGCGTAGGTGAGGGTGACGGTGCCGGCGCCGGAGGCGTCGAGGTTGTCGGTGAGGGTCACGGTGCGGTCGGCGAAGGTGAACTCGCGGCGCTCGACCCGCTTGAAGACCCAGAGGGGGCGCGGGTGGGCCTGGTTGTACGCGCCCATGCGCTGGGCGAGTGTGTACCCGGAGACGAGCAGCAGGACGAACGAGACCACGGCGAGCGTCCACGCGATGGGGCGGGGGCCGCGTGCGGACGCGGGTGGCTCGGGGTGGGTCGCGTCAGTGGCCATCGTCCTCCGGGTGGTCATCGGCGGGGTGCTCGTCGTCGGTGTGGGTTTCGGCCGCGTGGTCGTCGGCCGCGTGGTCGGTGTCGGCGTGCGCGTCATCGTGGTGGTCGGCCGCGTGGTGGGCCGGGGCGTGCTCGGCGAAGAGGCCCGGGGTGAGGCCGTGGCTGGGGCGGGAGCGTTCTTCGGTGCTGCGTTCGGGGTGGTCGTAGCCGAGCAGGGCGAAGTAGTTGGTGGTGTCCTTCTCGTGGCGGTGCGGGTGGGCGCCGGTCTCTTCCTGGTGGTGGTAATAGTCGGACCACATGGCCCGGTCGGAGTCGTAGCTTGCCCGCTTCTGCTCGAAGCGAAACTCTGTGATGGCGAGGCCGCCGGTGGCGATGCGGGGCGAGCCGGGGTTGGACGAGACGGTTCCGTCCTGAACGGTGCCGTTGAGTCCTTCGCCGGTGCCGCCGGCGACGAGGTATTGGGCGCGTTCGGGGCGGATGAGGCCGCGGCTGGTCAGGTCGAGGGTGGCGAAGAAGAGGAAGAGGAAGACGCAGAAGAGGCAGAAGAAGAGGACGAGGGCGTTGAGGGGCTTGTCGTACTTGAGCTGCATGAAGAACATGCAGACGAGGGTGGCCTTGACGACGGCGATGATCATGGCGCCGAGGATGTTGACCCAGTGCGGGATGGTGATGCCCATCTCGGCGATGATGAGGGACTCGGCCTGGGCGACGAAGACGGTGAGTGCCGTCAGCGCGAGCAGGGCGAAGAGGATGATGAGCTGGGTGCGCCAGTGGACGATGACGTGGCCGTGGTGTCCGCCGGCGTGTGTGGAGCCGTGCGGGTCCATGGGGTCGAAGGCCGGGGCGTGTGCGTTGGTGTCGTTCATCGCGTGCTCCGGTTAGTGGATGAGGTAGAGGAGGGGGAAGAGGAAGATCCAGACGAGGTCGACGAGGTGCCAGTAGAGGGCGGAGTTCTCGACCATGGTGTATTCGGTTGGGCCGTAGGCTTTGTAACGGGTCGCGCGGTAGAGGACCCAGGCGAGCAGGCCTGCGCCGATGAAGACGTGCAGGGCGTGGATGCCGGTGCCAATGTAGTAGACCCCCCACCACAGCGGCTCGTGGGGGTCGTGGGCGAAGGGGTAGGAGTAGAAGGTGCCGGGGGCTTTGCCGTCGAGGAGCTTGGGGATGTATTCGTAGTTGAGCTTGATGAAGACGAAGGCGGCGGCGCAGAGGAGCGTGATGACGAGGTTGATTTTGAGCCAGCGCTGCTGATCGAGCTGGGCGCACCGGACGGCCATGGCGGCGGTGAAGGAGCTGATGAGCAGGACGACGGTGTTGAGGCCGCCGATTTTCCAGTTGAGGTAGTGGCTGCCCGCGGCCCAGGCGTCGGGGTACATGGTGCGGAAGACGGCGTAGGCGCAGAAGATCCCGGCGAAGAGCAGGACCTCGGTGGCGAGGAAGAGCCACATGCCGAACTTGCAGGCGTCGAACTCTTCCTCGTGCGAGCGGAAGTGCTCGGCGTGCCCGCGGTTTTTCCAGAACAGACGCTCCTTCTTGGGGCGCTGGTCGGGGACCGGGTGGTGATGGGCGTCGATCGTGGTCATGCTCTGCTCCGCCCTTGGTGGGTGGGATTCGTGCGTGTGAGAATCAGGCGATGGTGCGGGGTGCGTCGTCGGCGCCGGCCTGCGGGGGGAGTGGGTAGTCCTTGGCGTCGCAGTGCGGGGGGACGACCTTGTCGAAGTCGTACGGGCCGTGCTGGCAGAGGGGCTCGTGGTGGAAGTTGTGCTCGATGGGGGGCGACTCGGTCTCCCACTCGAATGTCAGGCCGCCCCAGGGGTTGGGCGGGGCCTTCTTGCCCGCGAGCAGCGAGTGGACGAAGACGAGCAGGTGGATGAGGAAGCCGACGAGCAGGAGCCATGAGCCGACGGTCGAGACGATGTGGAGGGTCTGGAATTCGTCGACGTAGCTGGCGTACCGGCGGGGCATGCCCTGCATACCCAGGAAGAACTGGGTGAAGAAGGTGACGTTGAAGCCGAGGAAGACGAAGGCGGCGCCGGTGAGGGCGCCCTTCTCGGAATACATCTTGCCGAACATCTTGGGCCACCAGTGGTGGATGCCCCCGATCATGGCGATGACGGTGCCGCCCATCATGACGTAGTGGAAGTGCGCGACGACGAAGTAGGAGTCGTGGAGGTGGAGGTCCGTCGCCAGCGCCCCGAGGGGGAGGCCCGTGAGGCCGCCGATGGAGAAAGTGAAGAGGAACATGAGGGCGTAGATCATCGGGGTGTTGAGGATGATCGAGCCCTTGTAGAGGGTGGAGATCCAGTTGAACACTTTGATGGCGGTCGGGATTGCGACGAGGAAGGTGAGGGCGCTGAAGAGCGTGCTGACCAGTTCGCCCATCGCGGTGAAGATGTGGTGCCCCCAGACGAGGAAGCTGACGCCGGCGATGCCGAGCGAGCTGAAGGCGATGGCGCGGTAGCCGAAGATGTGCTTGCGGGAGTGGACGGCGAGCAGCTCGGAGATGATGCCCATCGCGGGGAGGATCATCACGTAGACGACGGGGTGTGAGTAGAACCAGAAGAAGTGCTGGTAGAGGACGGGGTCGCCGCCGAGGGCGGGGTCGAAGATGCCGACGTGGAAGAGTCGCTCGAAGATGAGGAGCAGCAGCGTGATGCCGATGACGGGGGTCGCGAGGACCTGGATGATGCTGGTCGCGTAGACGGCCCAGATGAAGAGGGGCATGTCGAACCAGCCCATGCCGGGAGCTCTGAGCTTGTGCACCGTGACGATGAAGTTGAGCCCTGTGAGGATGGAGCTGAACCCGAGGACGAAGGCGGCGAGGACCATGAGCACGACGCGCCAGTGGTCCGGGTCGGTTGTCGTTGAATATGGCGTGTAGAAGGTCCAGCCGGTGTCGACACCGCCCAGGACGATGGAGAGGATGCCGAAGATGGAGCCGAAGACGTAGATGTACCAACTCAGGAGGTTGAGTCTTGGGAAGGCGACGTCCTTGGCGCCGAGCATGATTGGTAAGAAGAAGTTGCCCAGCGAGGCGGGGACGGAGGGCACGATGAACATGAAGACCATGATCGCGCCGTGGAGGGTGAAGAGGCGGTTGTAGTTGTTGGAGCCGACGGCGGCGTTGTCGGGGTCGGACCAGAGCGGGATCTGGCCGGTGATGGTGGTCTGGATGGTGCCGTCGGCGAGCTCGGTGGTCATGGTGCGGGTGGGCTCGAGCAGCTCGGCGCGGACGGCGAGCGCGGCCATGCCGCCCAGGAAGAACATGAACATGACGGCGAAGAGGTACATCACGCCGATCTTCTTGTGATCGATCGTGGTGGCCCATTGGATGACGGTGCCCAGGGCGCCGTACTTGGGCTTGAGGTACGAGCCTTCGTCGTGGTGGGCGTGGTCGGCGCCGGGCGTGTTCGTGTCGATGGTGGTCATCCGAGTGCTCCTCGCGGTCTTACGGCTGGCCCGCGGTGTCGTCGGTGGGTGAATCTTGGGTGGCGGCATCGGCGGGGGACTCGCCGGCGGGTTCTTCGGTGTCCACGGCGCCGTCGTCCATCTTGGGGCCGTGCTCGGAGAGAGACTGGTAGTAGGCGATGAGGGCTTCGAGCTCGACGTCTGCGAGCTGCCCATCGAACGAGGGCATGTTGCCGGCGTACCCGGCGACGACCTTGGCCTGCGGGTTCAGGATGGACTCGCGGATGTAGTTGGCGTCGCGGGCTTCGAGGCTGGTGCCGTTGTTGAATTGCACGGGGAAGCCGTAGCCGAAGGTCTGGCCGAGGAACTGGGCGCCGCCCTTCCAGGAAGGTGCCGTTGAGTTCTCAGTGGCATCGACGCGGTGGCAGGTCACACACTTGGTCTTGAAGATGATTTCGCCGAGCTTGATCGGATTCATGCCCTTGAGTTTGTCGCGGTTCCACTCTTCGTATTTTTCGAGCGAGACGACGCGCATGATCGAGGCCATCTCGGCGTGGTTGTCGCCGCAGTACTCGGCGCAGAAGACCCACATGTCCTTCTTGTCGGCGTCGTCGGGCACGGGGGGCGTGGTGAACGAGTAGCCGGTGTACCGGTTGGGCATCACGTCCATCTTGACGCGCATGTCCGGGATCCAGAACGAGTGGATGACGTCCGTGCTCGACATGCGGAGGGTGATGTTTGTGTTCTCGGGGACGTAGTAGACCGGGAACTCGACCCCGCCTTCGTCGATCCGCTCGAGCGTGGTCGAGCCGGACCCGTCCGGGTAGGTGAGGGCCCATGACCACTTGGCGCCCTTGATGTTGAGCTCGAGGGCGTCGGACCGGGAGACCATCTTGTCGATGTAGCCCCAGAAGCCGAAGAGGAAGATCACGATGAGCGTGAGCGAGGGGACGACGGTCCAGAACGTCTCGAGCCAGGTGTTGTGGGACGGGCTGGGGACGGCGTACATGTTGCCGGGGCGGCGGCGGTACTTGATGACGAAGTACGCCGTCAGGCCCATGAGCAGGACGAACCAAAAGACGGAGTGCCACCAGAGGAAGTGCATGAAGGCGTCCAGGCTCTGGACGGCCTCGGTCGATCCTTCCTCGCGGAAGAACCACTCCTGGATGGTGTCGGTGATCGCCAGCGTCGTCATGTCGCGTGCCCCATGGCAAGGGTGCCCGACGGGGTGTCGGAGGTGGGTCGTTGTGCTTTGCGGTGGCGGCGGGTGCGCTCAAAGAGCAGGAGGCCGCCGATGAGGAAGGTGAGGACGATCACGGTCGCGATCGCGCCGATGCGCATCACGAGCATCGCTTCCATCGAGTAGGCGCCGGCGTTGGGGTCGTAGCGGTAGCAGAAGTGCAGGAAGCGGTCGCCGAGCGACTGTGCGATCTTGCCCTCGGATGCGTCGAGGAGGGAGAGCTTGAGCTGCTTGGGCGGGTAGTCGAAGCCGTACATGTAGCGGGAGATGGTGCCGTCGGGCGCGAGGACGGCGAGGCCCACGGGGTGGGAGTACTCGCCGTTGTCCAAGAGCTGGATGTTGAACCCGACGCCCTGGGTGATCTGTCGGATCGAGTCGGCGGAGGCTGTGTGGAAAGTCCAGCCGGCTTGCGTCTGCGGGGTGACGGGTTGGGTGTAGCCGGAGAGGTAGGCGAGCTTGCGTTCGGCGGCCTGCTGGGTGGTCTCGGTGGGGTCGAAGGAGACGATGACGACGGAGTAGTCTTCGCCGACGGTGTAGTCGAGGTCGTTCATGGATTCGGAGAGCCGGTCCATGACGAGCGAGCAGACGACGGGGCAGTCGTAGTAGACGAGGGCAAGGACGGTTGGGCGGTCGCCGATCTGGTCGCCCAGGGTGACGGTCTTGCCGGTGGAGTCGATGAGGGGGATGTCGAGGGGGACCTGGTCGCCGATGCGTTCTTCGAGGTCCACGCCGTCGAGTTGCTTGATCTCGGAGCGATCGCGGAGGCGCTGGGCGAGCGCGTTGGGCGCGCACGCGACCAGCACCGCGCCGGCGCAGGCCAGCGCGAGGAGGGCGTTGACGGGTTTGGCCCGGTCAGCCATCACTGGCGGCGACCTCCTGATCGGTCTGGGCATTAGGGTTCATGCCGACGCGCTGGTATTCCTCGAGGATGAGGTTGGTGGCGCGGTCGAGGGGGATGTGGACGGTGCCGTTCTCGCGGTCGATCCAGCCGGGGGCCTGCGAGAGGCGCGTCTGGGCGCCCGAGCGGGCGGTCATGTAGTCGATGCGCTGGGGCTCGGTGACGGTCTCGCGGTGCTCGGCCTTCATCTGGGTGGTGTAGCTGGTGAAGTAGCCCCAGACGATGAGCAGGAGGAAGACGAAGCTGAAGACGATCGCCAGCAGGGTGACGCCCAGCGCGACGGGGTTGGCGCGGGCGCCGTGCTCGGCTTGGGGGGCGCCCTCCTCGGCCGTGTGGGCGTGCCACGCGTCGGGGACCTCATGCGGCTCAGGGGTGTGCGGGAGTTCACTCATGGTGCGTTCCGGGGAATCGTTCGGAGCTCGGGCGGCGGGCGATGCACGCCGGGGGCGTGTGGGTCAGACGTAGTTCTTGTGGGCGAGGGCCTCGTGGAGCATTGGGTCCTTGGTGGGGACGAGGGGCGCCGAGGCGATCTGGCGGACGAGCAGGGCGCCGAAGATGCCCAGGACGCCGATGACGCCGGCGGCGTCGAGCCACCAGGCCATCACGCCCGGGTCCGTCGGGGCCCAGGGCTGATCGACATAGACCATCGGGCGGATGACCCAGACGAGGTCCGCGATGGTGAGGATGAGCATGTACACGCCGGCGAGCCCGAGGCCGAGCGTCGAACGCTTGGGCACGCGCGGCACGAGCAGCACGAACGGGACGACGAAGTGCGCGAAGGCGAGCGTGACGAACAGGGGCTTCCACTGGGCCGTGGTGCGGATGATGAAGAAGTAGGTTTCTTCGGGGATGTTGGAGTACCAGATCAGGAAGTATTGCCCGAAGGAGATGTAGGCCCAGAAGCAGGTGAAGGCGAAGACGAGCTTGCCCAGGTCGTGGAAGTGCTCCTCGGTGACGACGCCGGTAAGGCGGCCCATCGAGCGGATAACGGCGAGGATGATGGAAGCGAGCGAGACCGCTGCCAGGACGGAGACTGCGAAGAAGTAGACGCCCCACATCGTCGAGAAGAAGCGGTAGTCCATCGACATCAGGAAGTCGAAGGACGCGAAGGCGCTGGTGAGCGCGGTGATCAGCAGGCCCCAGCCGGACATGAACCGCATCTTGCGGGAGAGCCAGCGGTTGCCGGTGCGGTCCTGCTCGCGGCTGAGCGCCCGGAGGCGCAGGGCGAGGAAGGACCAGACGACGGCGTAGACGCACCAACGCACGACCAGGAAGCCGGGGTTGAGGTACCCGCTCTTGTGGTGGACGAGGTGGTCGCCCTGCTTGACATCGAGCAGCCAGGTGAGCAGGACGCCCGAGCCTTCGTGCCCGGGGCCGATGAGCTCGACGATGATGACCACGAGCAGCCCGAGGCAGCAGAACGGGATGAGCGAGGCGATGTTCTCGAACTGACGGCGGACGGTGACGTGCCAGCCGGCGTTGAGCGAGTGCCAGATCATCACGAGGAAGAGCGAGCCGAGGCTGGCGGCGGTGCAGACGAAGAGGCCGATCTCGAACGCGGCGAGCGCGTGGGACCAGTTGTGCACGAAGCCGCCGATGACGACGAGCAGGAGGGAAAACACCCCCACCGCCCCGAGGACGCCGGCGATCTTCATCGCGGGGGCGTCGGGCAGGGTGATGTTGTCCTCGCGCATCTCGGGCGAGCGGGCGATGGCGTCGAGGCGTGTGTGGTACGCGTCGTCGGGGATTGCGCCGGCGCGGGCGGAGATCTGGGCCATCACGCACCTCCCTGCGAGTCGGTTGCGGGCTGAGCGCCGCGGGTGGCTTCGAGGCGGGCACGCTCGCCCGACTCGAGGTCGTCGAGGGTGCCGTTCTGCGAGCGTTGGAGCGTGCGGAGGTAGAGCACGATCGCCCAGGCCTCGGATTCGTTGACGGCGTGCCCGTACGAAGGCATGCGGTTGGTGCCGTCTGCGTTCCAGAATCCGTTGCGGATGGTGTGGAAGATGTAGCCGTCGGTGCCCTGTTCCTGGGTCCGATCGGAGTAGAGCGGGTTGCTCAAAAGATTGGCGGGCGGGGCGGACCATTTGCGGCCGACGAGCCCTTTGCTGTCGCCGAGGTAGCCGTGGCAGGCGGAGCAGTAGATGTTGAAGCGTTCCTGCCCCTGGAGGATGATCTCGCGGGTGGGCGTGAGGGGGGCGTAGGCGAGGTACTGGCCGTCGGCGTCGATGCCGCGGTAGAAGGCGTCGTCCTCGGCGAGGAGGCGGGCGCGGTCGTCGAGATAGGCACCGCCCCAGGCGGCGTCGTCGAGCATCGCGGGGTCGGTCGGGGCGTAGCCGAAGGCGACGGCGCGCTCGTCCGGGACGCGGCTGGTGCGGCCGTCGACGAAGAAGTCCGAGCCGTCCTGCGGGTTCCAGCGGGGCTGCTTGTCCATGTCGGGGATGAAGCGGCGCGGGGGCTTCTCGGAGCGGTCGCCGCGGCACGCGGGCAGCGTGGCGGCGGCTGCGGCGCCGAGCAGCGCGATCGCGAGCGTGATCGGTTGTGGGCGTCTGGGGTGCATCAGTCCTCGTCCTCGATCAGCTCGATGTGGGTGCCGCCGGTCTCTTCGAGGAGTCGGCGGGTGGCGTCGGGGTCGAACTTGGGGTCGGCGGCTTCGACGGCGATGATCAGGCGGTCGTCGGAGACCTTCAGGAACCGCTCGGAGTTGAAGAGCGGGTGGTGCCAGCGGGGCAGGCCGTTGAGCATGAGCATGCCGCCGATGCAGGTGAAGGCGGTCGCGAGCACGCCCATCTCGAAGGTGATGGGGATGAACGGCTCCCATGCGCTGGTGGGCTTGCCCTGCACGATGAACTGGTAGTCCCAGTCGTTCATGAAGTACTGCATGAGCAGGGCGCCGGCGACGCCTGTCATGGCGGCGCCGAAGGCGGCCACCGGGAGGATGGTCCGCTTGATGCCCATGGCTTCTTCGATGCCGTGCACGGGGAAGGGGGAGTAGACGTCCCACTTGGTGTACCCGGCGTCGCGGAACTTCTCGGCGGCGTGGTAGACGGCGGGCGGGTCGGCGAACTCGGCGACCACGCCGTAGATCCGGGCGCCGGACTCGGAGATGAACTTGGGCGCGGGGCGCTTGATCATCGGCATGTAGTCGGCGATGTCGGCGAGTGTGATCATGTCAGTGCCCCCTCCCCGAAGGGTGACCTTCGGCGCTGGCGCCCCCGGCAACGGATGCGACAGGGTCGTGCCCCTCTCCGTGCCCGTGCGGGTCGGCGGCGGGCATGACGGCCTTGAGCTCGGCCATCGCGAACACGGGCAGGTACTTCAGGAACAGCAGGAACAGCGTGGCGAAGATGCCGCACGATCCGACGAAGGTCAGGATGTCGACCCAAGTCGGGTGGAACATGCCCCACTCGCCGGGGAGGAAGGCGCGGTGGAGCGACGTCACGATGATGACGAAACGCTCGAACCACATGCCGACGGTGACGCACCCGGCGACGATCCAGATCGCGAGCGGGCTCTGACGCATCTTGCGGAACCAGAAGACCTGCGGCGAGAGAACGTTGCACGAGATCATGGCCCAGTAGGCCCACCAATAGGGCGCTTCGGCGGGGTTGGCGCGGTTGTTGATGAAGACGTGCCACTCGTATTCGTTGCCGCCGTACCAGGCGATGAAGAACTCCATCGCGTAGGCGAAGCCGACCATCATGCCCGTGAGCAGGATGATCTTGGCCATGTTCTCGAGGTGGCGGATGGTCAGCAGGTTCTTGAACCCGGGCATGAATTTGCGGCAGGGGATGAGCAGGAAGAGCACCATCGCGAAGCCGCCGAAGATGGCACCGGCGACGAAGTAGGGCGGGAAGATCGTGGTGTGCCACCCGGGCAGGATCGAGGTCGCGAAGTCAAACGACACGATCGAGTGCACGGAGAGCACGAGCGGCGTCGAGATGCCCGCGAGGACGAGGTACGCGGCTTCGTAGCGGTGCCAGTGGCGGGAGCTGAATCGCCAGCCGAGGGAGAAGAAGCCGTAGACGAAGGCGGCGACGCGCTCGGCGCTGGGCAAATACGGGATGACGATGTCTTTGCCCACGGGCATCGGGAGCTTGAGCCGGCGCTCGCGGCCCTGGGCCAGGCGGAGGTGGGCGCGGTCTCGCAGCGTCGCGAGGTCGGGCAGCATGCCCATGTACCAGAAGAGCAGCGAGACAGTCGCGTACGTCGAGACGGCGAAGACGTCCCACAGCAGCGGCGAGCGGAAGTTGGGCCAGATGCCGTTGGAGTTGGGGATCGGGAAGAGCATCCAGGCCATCCAGACGCGGCCGACGTGGATGCCCGGGAAGATGCCGGCGCAGATGACGGCGAAGATCGTCATCGCTTCTGCCGAGCGGTTGACCGCGGTGCGCCACTTCTGCTTGAGGAGGCAGAGGATGGCGGAGATGAGCGTCCCGGCGTGGCCGATACCGATCCAGAAGACGAAGTTGGTGATGTCCCAGGCCCAGTCGACCTGGTTGTTGAGGCCCCAGACGCCGACGCCGGTGACGATGAGGTAGAGGATCATCCCGGTGCCGACGGCGGCGATCATGCTGGTGATGGTGATCATCATCAGCCAGGGCTTGGGCGGGCCGCACTCGGCGTAGGAACAGACGGTGTCGGTGACCTCGGAGAAGGTGAGGTCGTCGAGAACGAGCGGCGCGCGGACCGCGGGGTCCTCGATCGCCGTGCCGTCGGCGCCGTTGGGGGAGGCGACGTACTCGCCGGGTCGCTCACGGAGCCCGGCGAGACGCTCGGCGGTGACTTGGTCGGGATGAATCGAACTCACGCCTGAACTCCCGTCACGGCCTGCCCGAGAATCCGCAGGCTCATCGCGTACCCGTTTTCACCGCGGCGTTTGGCCGGGTCGATGAAGGCGTGCCCGCCTTCGGTGTGGTCGTCGTGACCTTCTTCGTGGTGGTCGTCGCCGTGCCCGCCTTCATGACCGCCGTGCGCGAACGGGTCCGTCACGTCGTACTCGTGGATGTCGCGGTTAGGGTTGCGCACCCGCATGAGGTGCTGCGTCCGCGGGCGCGTCGCGAGGAAGCCGAGCAGGGCGTAGCCACGCTGCGAGTTGCGTTCCTTGGAGACGCGGGACTCGGGGTCGAGGATGTCGCCGAAGACGATGGCGTCGGTCGGGCAGGCCTGCTGGCAGGCGGTCTGGAAGAAGCCGTCGGGGATGGGCCCGGTCTGGTCGGGCTGGTTCCACATGCCGTTGACCTTGACCTCCTGGCGTGCGGCGTTGACGCGCTGGATGCAGTAGGTGCACTTCTCCATGACGCCGCGGGGCCGGACGGTGACGTCCGGGTTCTGCTGCATCTTGGAGATCTCGTCGAGCTTCTCGCGCAGGCGCGGCGGGATGAAGTTCTGGTTGAACGTGCGGTCGGCCGCGGGGCCTTCTTCGAATTCCTTCTTGACGCCCTCGCCGACGTACGAGGCATCCAGACCACCGCGGAACTTGGACTGGGCCCAGTCGAAGAAGTTGAAGCGGCGGACCTTGTACGGGCAGTTGTTGGCGCAGTACCGGGTGCCGATGCACCGGTTGTAGGCCATGTTGTTCGTGCCCTCGGGCCCGTGGACGGTGGCGTTGACGGGGCAGACCGTCTCGCACGGCGCGTTCTCGCAGTGGACGCACGCGACGGGCTGCATGAGCATCTGGTCGGGGTTGTGCATGTCGCCGGTGAAGTAGCGATCCACGCGGATCCAGTGCATCTCGCGGCCCTTGGCGACCTCGGACTTGCCCACGACGGGGATGTTGTTCTCGCTCTGGCAGGCGATGGTGCAGGTGCCGCAGCCCGAGCAGGCGTTGAGGTCAATCGTCATGCCCCACTGGGGGCCCTTGGAGTAGACGCTGCCCTCGGCCGCGTCGCCGCGGGAGGCGTTCTGCGGGTTCTTGTAGATCGAGACGACCTCGGGCGTGTGCGCGAGCTCGCCGAGCTGCTCGGCGACGTTGAGCTTCTGG
>BQJQ01000066.1 GCA_021604785.1 Phycisphaeraceae bacterium | reverse complement strand
GAGACCGCCGGGCAGTCCGCGGGCGCGACGGGGTACCTCGTGAACATGATCGGCATCACCGACACCCGCGGCTTCCGCCAGGCCGTCCTCGCCCAGCGCGACAAGTACGCGGACCAGGAAGACGGCACACCCCCGCGCCGCGAGCCGGTCTCCGGGCCCGCTGCTGCCCCCGACGCCGGCACCCTCGTCGAGATCCGCGACATCCTCGTCCGCATCGAGCGCAAGCTCGCCGAGTCGCGGGACATCTGACGCCCGAGATTCCTCCCTCTCCCCACCGGGGAGAGGGTTGGGGTGAGGGGTCTTCAGATTCACTCCCCCAGATCCCCGATCGCTGATCCCAGAGCCCAATTCCTACACTCCCCCCATGCACGTCACCGTCAACGCCGAACCCCGCGAGGTCGCCCCCGGCACCACGGTGGGGGACCTGCTCGTCGAGCTCAAGCTCGACAAGGCGATCTGCGCCGCCGAGATCAACAAGGCCGTCGTCCCGCGTGCCGAGCGTGACGCTCGCGTGCTTGCCGAAGGCGACGTGATCGAACTCGTCACCCTGGTGGGCGGCGGATGAAACCGATCCTGCTGGCGGTGGGGGCCGGGCTCTGCTGGGGCGTCGGCGAGCTGTGCACGCGGGCCGTGCTGCACACGGGCAAGGTGGGCCCGCTGACCGCCGTCGCCGTGCGCTCGGCGGTGGCCCTCCCGATCATCATCGCGGCATGGCTCATCGCCCAGCGGGTGCTCAAGGTCCCGACCGAGCCGACAGCGTGGACCTCGGCGGGCCCGAAATACATGTGGCTGCTCGTGCTCGGCTCGGGCGTCGTCGCGGGAGCCGCGGCGATGATCCTGTTTTACAGCGCGCTCTCGATGGGCGAGGTCTCGCGCATCAAGCCCGTCGCGTTCGCAGTCGCCCCGGCGACCGCCGTCGTGCTCGGGTGGCTCATCCTCGGGGAGCCCATGTCCGTGCGCAAAGCCGTGGCGGTCGTGCTGATCCTGGCGGGCGTGGTCCTGCTGACCTCAAGCGGGAAGGCGGCGATCACGCATGGCTGAACGAGACACGATCCAGACCGAGCTGAACACCTACGCGGACCTCGCGCGCACGTTCGCGGCGGACGAGTCGGTCGCCGACAAAGTCGCCCGTGCCGCCGATCTAAGCGCCGAATCTCTGCGGTCCGGCGGCAAACTCCTCGCCGTCGGCAACGGCGGGTCATGCGCCGACGCCGTGCACTTCTGCGAGGAACTCACCGGCCGCTATCGCGACGATCGTGCGCCCATCGCCGCCCTCGCTTGCGCGGACGCCGGGCACATCACCTGCACAGCAAACGACTACGGTTTCGAGCACGTCTTCGCCCGCTGGGTCGAGGCCCTCGCCCGCCCCGGGGACGTGCTCGTCGCGCTCTCTACCAGTGGCAACAGCGCGAACGTGATCCGAGCCGTCAAAGCCGCACGCGCGCGCAAGGCGCACGTCTTGTGTCTCCTCGGCAAGGGCGGCGGTCAGCTCGCCGGCACCGCCGACATCGAGTGGGTCGCCCCCGGCGAGACCGCAGACCGGATCCAGGAACTGCACATGCTGGTGCTGCACACCTTGGTTGGCGCAATCGAGCGAGCCCTCACCCGGTGAGCGGTTCAGATGCGCCGATCGGTTGTCATTGAATGAGAATCAGCGTCCCGACGCGGTCGGCTTGCGGAACCGCGAGAGCACGCCGCGGGCCGGGCGGGTCGTAACCGTCGGCGAATCGTCGATGCTTGTCCCGTCGCCCAGCAACGCATGACGCGCCTCGTCGGCCGATTCAAACCCACCGGCCGCTTCGAGTCCCCGGTCGAACCACCCGTCCCACCACTTGTCGAGCTTGCGGACGACGCGCGAGGGGGCCATCCGCGGCTCTTCCGCGTCGAGCCCCGTCAGCAGCGTGTATCCGAGCGACACGATCGAGCGGATCTCGTCGCGGACAACCATCTCGTCCGCCGTCGCGGGCCCGCGGACGGCGCGGGCAAACCCGTAGAGCTCGACCCAGACGCTGCCGTGTCGATCGACGAAGACTTCTTCGGGCGAGACGGGGCCGTGGGCGATGCCGGCGTCGTGCGCCGCGCTGATTCCGCTGAGGAGTTGGTCGATCGCGCGCAGGCTTTCGGTCACGCTCAGCTGCCCGCCCTTGGCGTTGGCAAGTTCGCGGATCCCGACGAGCCCGCTCTGGTGCCCGCGGTACGCCGCGATCGCCCACACGCCCTCGGCGTGGTCCAGGCTGTACTGGTCGACCGTGACCAGGTGCGGGTTGTCGAGCGATCCGATTCGTTCGAGGGCGTCGAGCATCCGGCGGCGCTCGGCGTGGTCACCCGTCGCGGGGAACCGGTAGACCGTGCGGCTCTCGCCGGTGCGTTCGTCGAGCGCGACCCAGCGCGTGCCGACGGCGCTGCGCCCGAGGGGTCGGACAAGCCGGTAGGGACCGAAACTCACAGGATCTTCACGATCAGCCATCGGTGTGGGTGCTCTGGTTCGTTCCGCGTTCGCGTGCCCCCGAGTTCGCGGAACGGGGATCGTCAGCGAGAATCATAGACCCGAGCCCCTTTGCCCGCGCCAAACGGGATATCGGTCCACGGCGGGGAACTCCGCCAGTGCGGGCTCGCATCCGATCATAATACAAACATCAAGATAGACGGCTGCGGCCATCACGGGATGCCCGGCGCGCGGGTTCCCGTCACGCACGCTCGGCTTCGCCCAGCATGGGCATGTCCTGCCCGATCAGGCCCAGGCGGAGCATGCCCAGAGCCGTCCTCCATGCCCAGGCCCGGACCGCGACGCGGCTGCCCCGGAAGACGAACCGGCGGACATCGGCTGGGCCGGTGCGCGCGACCGAGGCGATCCAGACCGTGCCGACGGGCTTATCCGGCGTGCCCCCACCCGGGCCGGCGATGCCGGTGATCGCCAGGGCATGGTCCGCGCCGGTGCGTTCGAGCCCTCCCGATGCCATCTCGCGCGCGACCGGGGCGCTGACGGCGCCGTGTTCCGTGATCAGATCTTCGCTGACGCCGACGAGGTCGCGTTTGAGGTCGTTCGAGTACGTCACGAACCCGCCGGCGTAATACGCGCTCGATCCTGGCAGGTCCGTTAGTGCGCCGCCCAGCAGCCCGCCTGTGCAGCTCTCGACGGTGCAGACCGTCCACCCATGCGCGCGCAGAAGCTCGGCGGTGACCTCGACGAGGGATTCGTTCCCGCCGCCCGTGCGCAGGACCGCCGGGCCCAGGCGCTCGCGGACGTCCGCCTCGGTTGCGTCAAGCAGGCGTTCGGCGTCGGCACGCGGTCCCGCGCCGTCGTACCGGATTCGGCACGTCACCACGCCGCGTGAAGCGGTCGTGCCGACCACGGGCGCCCGGTCTCGGTCCATCAGCCCGCCCAGCGCCTCGGCGACCGCCGACTCGCCCATGCCGAACGTGGGGAGCGCCCGGGTCAGGATCACCCTGTCCGGCGCGACACGCACGGCGGGGGCAACCTCGCGCTCGAACATCGGCCCCAGCTCGCGCGGCGGGCCGGGGAGGCAGTAGACGTCGCACGCTCCGGCGCTCGAGCCGGCACGCTCGCCGATGCGGGCGGCGAGCCCGGGCGCCGTGCCATGCTCGTTCGCAAGCGTGCGGGCGGATGCCGGGCGGAGGGCCTGCACGCTGTTGCGCTCGGGCATGACCCTGCCGTGCCCCTCGAACCACGCGCGGACGACCCGGAGCGCCGCGTTGTCGGTCACGAGATCTTCGCCAAGGGCCTCGGCAAGGGCCTGGCGGGTCAGGTCGTCCGCCGTCGGCCCGAGACCGCCCGACATCACAAGCAGGTCCACCGAGCCGGCGAGGCGGTCGATCGCGTCCGCGATCGCGTCCGCGTCGTCGGGCACCGTCGCGTGCTCGCGCACCTCGACACCAAGCTCGCTCAGACGCTCGGAGAGCCAGCGTGAATTCGTATCGAGCGTCTGCCCGAGCGTGAGTTCGTCGCCGATCGCGAGCACGGCGGCGGTGCGGTGAGAATCGGCCATGGGTGTCACCGCGGGCGGAAGCCCGAGAGCTCGTCGCCGACGCGGAGGATCGCGAGGGTGTTCTGGCTGGTGACCGAACCGAGCGGTTTGCCGGCGATCATGACGACGGCGTCGTCGGCGCGCGCCAGCCCGGTCTCGAGGACGAACGCTTCCATCTGGTCGGTCCAGTCGGCGAGCGTGCCACTCGCGGGGGGCTCGAACCGCAGCGGCGTGACGCCCCCGAGCAGGCACATCCGCCGGGCGGCGACCGGGCTGGACGTGCACGCGAGGATCGGCACACGGAAGTCGTTGCGGGAGAGATACCGCGCCATGCCGCCTCGCTGCGACCAGACGATGACCGCCGCCGCGTCGGTCTGCTCGGCGATGTGCCAGGCGCCCTGTGCCAGCGCGGCGCTGCGGTACGCGAACTCTTCGAGGTGCGGCGCGGGCTTGGGCGCGCACGCGGCCTGGTCGATCCGCGCCTCGGCGACCTGCACGATCCGGCGCATCGTCTCGACGACCAGCCCCGGGTGGGCGCCCACGGCGGTCTCGCCCGAAAGCATCACCGCGTCCGCGCCGTCAAACACCGCGTTCGCGACGTCCGACGCTTCGGCCCGGGTGGGCGAGCCGGCGGTGATCATGCTCTCGAGCATCTGCGTCGCGACGATGCAGGGCTTGCCGTAGTCGGCGCACCGCGCGATGATGTGTTTTTGCACGACGGGCACCTGGGCGGCGTCCATCTCCACGCCCAGATCACCCCGGGCGACCATGATCCCGTCCGAGGAATCGATGATCGCGTCGAGGTTGCGCAACGCCTGCGGCTTCTCGATCTTCGCGATCACCGGGATCTGCAGCCCGACCTCGGCGTCCGCGTAGTGGCGGTCCACCGAGCACATTTTGGACAGCCGGTCCTTGAGCTCGTCGATCTCGTCGGCCTGGCGGACGAAGCTGAGTGCGAAGTAGTCCACGCCGTGCTCGACGCCCCACTCGACGCATTTCCAGTCCTGGTCGGTGATCGCGGGGAACTTGAGGTCCGAGTCGGGCAGGTTGATGCCCTTCTTGGTCGTGACGCGTCCGCCGAAGGTGACGGTGCAGCGGAGGCGTTTGCCGCGGTCGAGGTCGATCGCGAGCAGGCGGACGGCGCCGTCGTTGATGAGGACGCGCTGCCCGGGCTCGACGTCGTGGAGGATGCGGTCGAAGCCGGTGCCGAAGACGCAGACACCGTCCTCGACGAAGGCCTGCTCGACGCCGTCGCGGAACTCGACGAGGGCACCGGTGTCCACGACGATGCCGCCGCCCTCGTGGACGTCGGGGACCATGCCAACGCGGATCTTGGGGCCCTGCAGGTCGCCCAGGATCGCGACGGGTCGGCCGAATTCGGGGATCGCCTGGCGGATGGTGTTGATGCGTCGCGTCTGTTCGGCGAGATCGCCGTGGGAGAAGTTGAGCCGGAAGATCGAGACGCCGGCCTCGACGAGGCGCTTGATCATCTCGGGCGAGTCGGAGGCGGGGCCGAGGGTCGCGACGATCTTGGCGTGTGCCGGGCGCTCGGTGCCGACGGGCAGCCAGTCTGGGAGGGTGGGGTTGCTCATGGGGTGGGGGCCGCTCCCGAAAGGTTCGGTTTGTGCACGGAGCGTCTTTCGCCCATCTCGACGACAAGCCTGTAGTACCCGCGGAACACGCGGGTGTAGTAGATCTCCGCGCGGGCCTGGGCTCCGCTTGGGCGCCAGCTGTTGCGGATGGCGCGGAAGTTCTCGGGGGTCCATTCCAGCGAGGTCGGTGCGCCACCGCTCGTGACCAGCGCACCCTCCCCATCGAGCGGGGTCGGCGGGAACGCGTAAAAGAAAAATTCCATCTTGTCGAGAACGTCAGGCGGGAAGGTCGGGTCCGCGCGCGCCTCGCACAGTGCCTCCCACGCCTCGCGGCAGTCGTCGGCGATGTCGATCGCGAAGCACCCCATCATCACCTGCACGCCCGTCCGCCACCCGGGGTTCTGCACGTCCGACGCGATGTCGAAGGGCACGACCTTGTCCATGAAGTACTCGAAGTGCTTCTCGTACATCACCCGGCGGACCGGCATGCGGCGGAGCTCGGAGTGGCGGGGGCCCATCGGCTGGCCTGAGGGCCCGATCGGGTTGTCGGCGCCCTCGGGCGTGTCGGTCGCGTGGAACTGCCAGAGCGCCTGCCCCTCCTCGGTGAGCACGAACCGGAGGAACGTGCGGGCGAGTTCGGGGTGCGGGGCGCCGCGGAGGATCGAGATCGGGTCCGCGTCGATGTAGACGGCGCCCGCGGGATCAACGTACCCGACTCTGCCGCGCCCGGCGGTCTGGGCCTGCCCGCGGCCGTAGAAATCGATCGCGAGCCCCGCCGCGGCCTCGCCCTGCGAGACATCGGTGGGCGGCTTGGTCGAGCTGTTGGTGAAGTACCGCGTGTTGGCGCACATGCCGCGGAGGATGCGCCACCCGTCGTCCCACCCGTGGTTGCCGAGGATGGAGTCGAAGGTGGTCGTGATCGACCCGGACTGGCGCGGGTCGGCCAGCGCGATCCAGCCGCGGAGCTCGGGGCGGGTGAGGTCTTCGAAACCGGTCGGCAGGGGCAGCCCGAGGTCGCGGTACGAGTCCTCGTTGTAGACGATGCCGAAGCTCGACAGGGCGGTGCCGATCCAGAGCTGGTCGGGGTCGTAAAGGAACTGGGTGCCGATGACGTTGTCGCCGAAGAGTTCGTCGAGCTCTGGCTGCGTGAACCCGGCAGACTCAGACATCGGCACCGTGAGCGCCGCGTCCGCGTCGTCGAGATCCACGAACGTGTCGAGCCCGGCGGGGGGACTCTGGATATCGCCCGCGGAGACGGAGACGCCGCGGGCGATCTGGGCGTGGTCGTAGGACCCGCCGCCGAAGACGAGGTCGGCGCCGACCGCGCCGGACGCGAGCGTGACCTGCCCATCGGTGATCGTGAAGTCGCCGTTCTTGAGCACGGACTTGTACTGGGCTTCGAGTTGCTTGCGGATCTCGCTGGTGCCGCCCGGGGTGAGGTAGACGACGCGGACGGGTGTGCCGTGCTCGCGGGCGTGCCAGTCGGAGAACGCCCGCCCGAACTCGGACCGGATCTGCTGCACGTGCGGCGTCACCACGACGAGCGTCGGGGCGTCGTCGGGGAGGTCGTGCTCGGAGCGTCCGAGGGACATGACAAAGGGCACGCCCAGGATGACGGCCAGCGAGAGCAGGATGATCAGACGCCCGGGTGTCATCGGCGGGAGTGTATCGGGAGCCGGCGGCGATGACGGGGCTGGGCGTGATACGCTCTGGCAAAGTACTCACAAGGAGGTCGGCATGGACGTGCGACGCGGGATTCGGAACGGGGCAAGGACGCTGGCGGCGGCGGCCGTGATAGGCGCGGGATCGGCGGGGCCCCTCGGGTGCTCGACGGCTCCCAAGCCGCAGGACCAGGAGATGCTGACCTACCAGGCCGGCGCGACCCGGCGGTGGTTCGAACGGAACGTGACCGGGCTCGACTGGCAGATCGAGCGATCGGCGGGGTACGTCGTCTTCCCCAACATCGGGCAGTTCGGCGTCTTCATCGCCGGCGGGCGGTTCGGGCGCGGCATGGTCTGCGAGCCCGACGGCACGCAGATCGGGTGGGCCTACATCAACACCGCCTCGGCTGGGCTCCAACTCGGGGCGCAGGACTTCAAGATGCTTGTCGTCTTCGAGGACCCGGCGACGCTGGGCCGGTTCAAGGCCGACAAGCTGACGGGCAACGTCTCGGCCGAGCTGGTCGTGGCGGACTCGGCGGCGAGCGGGACGGCCTCGTTCACCGACGGCGTGGCGATCTACCAGGGCGACAACTCGGGGCTGATGGCCGGGGCGAGCGTCGGGCTGGATCTGATGCGGTATAAGCCGCTTGAGGCGGCACACTGAGCGTGCGCGACCCGGATACCGGGGCCCGCCGTCCTACAATACGTATGAGGGAATTCGGCAGCACGCCCTCCCCCGCCGGCCCGGTCGCGAGTTCGCTCGTCCGCCCCGGCGCGGGGAAGATCTGAGGTCCGCAGCGATGCCGTACTACACGAAGCTGGGTCAGCTTCCCAAGAAGCGCCACGTCCAGTTCCGACGCCCCGACGGGGCGCTCTACTCCGAGGAGCTCTTCGGCACCGAGGGGTTCGTCGGGCCGACCAGCACGCTCTACCGCATCCACCCGCCGACGCAGGTCTCGGGGTGGAAGACGCTGTACAAGACCAAGCCCGAGTACGTCGAGACCGAGGTGATGCGGATGCGTCACCTCAAGAGTCAGCCGATGGCGACGAGCGGCGACGCGGTCACCGGGCGCGTTGTCATCCTGGGCAATTCGGACGTCGAGATGTCGCTGTGCCAGCCCGCCGAGCAGATGGCGTACCACTTCAAAAACGGGCAGGGCGACGAACTGCTCTTCTTCCACTACGGCAGCGGCACGGCGTACACCATGTTCGGCACGCTGAAGTTCGCCCGCAAGGACTACCTGCTTATTCCCAAGGGCACCATCTACAAGCTCGTCTTCGACGAGCGCCCCGACGACGGCTCGGACAGCGAGGACTTTGCCGGGTGCTCCAAGAAGGACATGCCCTACGGCAAGTTTGTCGCGTTCGAGACGGCCAACGCGAGTCACATCGGCCCGCCGCCGCGGTACGTTTCCAAGACCACCAGCCAGTTCCTCGAGCACGCGCCCTACTGCGAGCGGGACCTGCGGATCCCGTTCATCGACGACGCGCACCCGATCGCGTACGACGAAGCCGGTGACTACGAGGTCCGCATCAAGGCGCGCGACTGCGTGCACTCGTACATCTACCCGTACCACCCGCTGGACGTTGTCGGGTGGGACGGGTGCTACTACCCGTACTGCTTCAACATCGACGACTTTGCGCCCATCACGGGCAAGCTGCACATGCCGCCGCCGATTCATCAGACGTTCGAGGCGCACAACTTCGTGATCTGCTCGTTCTGCCCGCGGATGCTTGATTATCACGAGGGCGCGATCCCCGTGCCGTACAACCACTCGAACATCGACTCCGACGAAGTCCTGTACTACGTCGAGGGCAACTACAAGGCCCGGCGCGGCATCGAGTCGGGCTCGATCTCGCTGCACCCGCAGGGCATCCCGCACGGCCCGCACCCGGGCACCGTCGAAGCCTCGCTCGGCAAGACCTTCACAGACGAGCTCGCGGTGATGTGTGACACGTTCCGCCCGCTCTTCCCGACCAAGGCAGCCTTGGGCATGGACGATCCGACGTATCCCGAGAGCTGGCGGGCCGACCACCACGCCCCGGGCCAGGCCCGGGCGAACGGGCAGGCGACCGGCGGGGCGGACAAGCCGGTGAATACGTGGGATTGATGCTGTGAGGGGGTCACTTTGAGCGGTCAAGCCGCGGCACGATGACCCGCTCGGCGACACGCTCTGAGTAGAGCGTCGCGCCGGCCAGGTTCAGGTGCGACTGCTCGCGGAAGTGCTCGTCGCCGAGCGTGAGCCCGAGTTGTTCGGGTGTGTGCACGGCAACGCCCGCGGCTTCGATCGCACGGATCTCATCCGCGTACCTCGCGGCGGTCCCCACGGGCCACGCTGCGCGGAGCACATCCGGAGCGGGCATATCCAGGAACACGACCGGCACGCCCGCCGCACGGCACCGCTCGATCAGCGCGTACACCGGGGCGCGTTCTTCTTGCGTCACGATGTACGGGTCTTCGCCGACGAACTGGTACTCGATGTACCGCGTGAGTTGCTCGGGGTGTTTGGGTGTCTTGGCAAGCGAGTCGTGCGGCATCCGGACGTGGTTCCACGCGAGCCCGCCGGTCAGTGGAAGCTCGTGCTTGGGGAGTGTGAGCTCGCGCATCGCCAGATGCCAGTCTCCATCCGTCGCGTACGCCGCGGCGTTGAAGCCCGCCGTCGTGAACCGCCCCCGGAACGCGAACGCGCGCGAGGCTTCCTCGGCCAGCCCGTTTGTAAACGCGCGGCGGGCCGGGTCGTTCGCGAAGCCGTCTTCCAACAGCCGTCTCCAGCGCTCGGGTGTCGGGTACGGCATGTACTGGTCCGGGGGCCGTGGGCGGACCGTGAATGTGCGCGGCTCAAGCCCGACGATAAGCACGTCCGGGCTGCCCGCCCGGAAGATCGCCTCGGTGATCATGTCGAGGTCGGCGTTCGTCGCCGTGGGCCAGCCGTAGTTTTGCACGCGGATCGGGCGCCCCAGTTCGTCGGCGCATACTCGCTCGACGGCCGAACAGATGATGTCATCGCGCATCCGGCTGGACCCAACAAACGCGACGTCGGGCACGGGTGGCTTGTCGAGGAGGTACCGGAAGTAGCCGTGCGCGACGTCGCCGCGGGCGCCGACGCCGCCGAACGCGAGCCGGTCCGCGGGGATGGTGCGGATGAACGCCTCGAACCCGAGCAGGAGCGCGACCGCAACAAGCAGGCTGGCGGGAAGGCGCCACGGCGCTGCGTCGAGTGCGCGCTCGGCCGCGGCGATCTCGCCGGCCTCGGACCGCCCAGGAGGGCGCCCGCCGTCATCAGAACTCGAAGTAAATGAACGGCTCACCCGTGCGGACTCCGAAGAGGATGATGGAGAACATGAGGAACGCGTACCAAAGGCCGCGCAGAACCACGGGCCACCGGAGCGGGAAATACGGCCCGAAACGTGCGCCGATGAGGTGCCCGATCAGGACGCATGCTGCGACGGAAGCGAAGATCGTGACGTCGTCCTGATTCAAAGTGGTGGAATTCGAGATGGCGAACCAGTCGCCGCCGCCGAGTGTGATCGCCTGGCCCATCCGCCCGAGCATCTCGGCAGCATCCGCAAAGGTGTCCGCGCGGAAGAAGACCCACGCGACGCACACGAGGTGGAAGAAGAACACGACGCACGCGAGCGCCCAGAGCGGGCGGAGAACGCGGGGGAGTGCGCCGTCGAGATGATCGAGCGGACGATGCAGCATCCGGTGACCAATCAGGTACACCCCGTGGAGTACACCCCACGCGACAAACGTCCACGCAGCCCCGTGCCAGAGCCCGCCGAGCACCATGGTCGCCATCAGGTTCACGTACGTGCGGGCCCGTCCCTTCCGGTTCCCCCCCAACGGGATGTACAGATAATCGCGCAACCACGTGGAAAGCGAGATGTGCCAGCGGCGCCAGAACGCGTTCGGGTTGCGCGCCGAGTAGGGCATCGCGAAGTTGATCATGATGTCCACGCCCATGATTTTGCCAAGCCCGCGTGCGATGTCCGAATACCCGGAGAAATCGCAATAGATCTGGATCGCGAAGGCGTAGGTGCCGAGCCACACCTCCCAGCCGCGCAGACCGTCGGGCATGCCATCGGTGCCGAACGTTGCGTTGGCGATGAAGGCCGCGTTGTCGGCGAGCACCACCTTCTTGAAGAGCCCCATCAGGATGAGGTAGCACCCGAGCCGGAACATGCCCCCGGTGATCGGGAGCACCCTTTTGAACTGAGGTAGCAGGTGCGCGGCCCGCTCGATCGGGCCCGCGACGAGTTGTGGGAAGTACGCGACGTACGTCGCGAAGACCAGCAGGTTGCGCTCCGTGCCGATCTTCCCGCGGTACAGGTCGATCGTGTAGCTCATCGTCTGGAAGGTGTAGAACGAGATGCCCGCCGGGAGGATGACCCGCAGGCGGGCCGGGTCCATCTCCCATCCGACGGTGCCGGCGAGATCAACCAGGCTCTGCGCAAAGAAGTCGTAGTACTTGAAGACGCCAAGGATGCCCAGGTTCGTGACGACGCTGACGGTCAGCAGGAGGCGCTGACGCGGGCCGCGCTTCGCCTCGCCAACGGCTTGGCCGCGGAACCCCAGCCCGACGGCGTAGTCCACGATCGTGGACAGAGCGATGAGCCCGAGGAATCGCCAGTCCCACATCGCGTAGAAGAAGTAGCTCGCGCCCAGGAGGAAGAGGTTCCGCGCGCCCACCCATCGGCGCACGATGAGGAAGAGCGGGTAGAGCAGCCCGAGGAAGATGAAGAAGTCGTAGGAGTTGAACGCCACAGCCGCTCCAGCTCAGGGTGGGGCGAGTGTACCGGGGCGGTCCTCGGGCATCGGTCATACGACCGGGACCGGCATGGGACCTGCTCGGATGGTGGGTGAGGGCGCGGCGATGGGCGAGCGAGCCGGGGAGGACTTGGCGGAGCCCCTGGCGCCCGTGCGGGCGACTCGTAAACGATCAATGTCCTTGATGCTCGGCCACCGACGGGCCTTCATTCAGGAGGCGTTCGCAGGTCTCGAACAGCTTCTCGCGATCGATCGGCTTGGTGACGTACCCGTCGCACCCCGCGGCGAGGCACCGCTCGCGGTCGCCTTCCATCGCGTGGGCCGTGAGCGCCACAACGGGCACCGACAGGCCCATGCGACGGATCTGGCGTGTCGCCTGGTACCCATCGAGCACGGGCATCTGCATGTCCATGAGGATCAGGTCGGGTTCGCCGTGCTCGCGGAGGTGATCGATCGCCTCGGCGCCGTTGGCAGCGACGTCAAGGCGGACCTCCATCATGTTCATCAGGTGTAGCATAAGGCGCTGGTTGTCCGGGCCATCCTCGACCAGCAGGATCCACGCACCGCGGAGGCTGTTCGCGCCGCGCCGCGTGTCCATCTGGGCGGAAGGCGTCGGCTGGGTCTCCCGCGCGACGCGGATCGGGATGGTCAGGCGGAACCGGCTGCCCTGCCCCTGAGTCGATTCTGCGGTGATATCGCCGCCCATGAGTCGGGCGAGACGGCGGGAGATCCCAAGCCCGAGCCCGACGCCACCCGCGACGCGGGTCGAGCTCGCATCGCCCTGCTCAAACGACTCGAAGATGCGTTCGAGATCCTCGGCGGGAATTCCTGAGCCCGTATCGCTCACATCAACACACAGACGCCCGGTGTCGCCCGCCACCGGGACATAGGACACGGCGACCTCAGCGTGCCCGGTGTCCGTGAACTTAATCGCGTTGGAGACGAGGTTCACAAGGATCTGGCGCAAGCGGCCGCCGTCGCACCAGACGCGCTGCGGGACATTGTCGTCTTCGGTCAGGATCAGCTTGATCCCCTTGCGCCGTGCCTGCAGCCCGACGACCGAGGCTACACCCGCGATGGTGGTGGGGATGTCCACGACTTCTTCGTACAACTCAAGATGGCCGCTCTCGACCCTCGAGATGTCGAGGATGTCGTTTAGGATGCCGAGCAGGCTCTCGGCGTTGCGCTTGATCGCGTTCTGGAATTCGTTGCGTTCTGCGTCCGAGACGTCCTCCTCGGAAAGCGCTTGCGAGAACCCAATGATCGCGCTCATGGGTGTCCGGATCTCGTGGCTCATGTTCGCGAGGAACTGGCTCTTGGCGACCGTGGCCGCCTGGGCTCGCTCCGCTTCTCGCTTGTGGTCGGCGCTCTTTTGCTCGAGTGCTCTGGCGACGCGCATCGGGAGCCAAGTGCCAACGCCGATCATCACGATCGCGGAGACCACGCCCGTGATCAGGGCGACGGTCATACCCGCGCGGAGGTCGTCTTCCATGCGGGTTGTGCCCGCCGCGCTCAGGGCGAGCGTGCTGCGGTGAAGCTCGTCGCGGGCGTTAAAGTACGGGGTGTCGTCGATCCGGATTTTCGCGTCGAGCTCGGCAGGCGAACTTTCGGAGGCCACCGCGGTGCGCATCGCTTCGGAGTACAGATCGAGCATCGTGTCGATCGCGTCGAGCTGTTGTCGCTCGTGGTCTTCTACGCCCTCGATCTCGCGATAGGCGACCACGGCCGTGTGAGTCCGCTCGATACCTTGCTCAAATTGCTTGAAGTACTGCGGCTCGCGCCGGAGAACGTAGTTCTTGAGGGCGTGGATCATCCCGCCATACCCGACGCCGTCCGAGATATCCTGCAACAGCTCTTGTCGCCGCATGACCGAGGAGCGGTAATCATTCCAATGTGAACGGAACTGGACCGAGTGCAGGAACAGCGTGATCACAAGCACGGCGGTCAGCCCGGTGCCCAGTAGGTTCACCAAGAGCAAGCGTGATCGAAAACCCATCCAAGACCTCCCGGGTTGGGCGGCATGATACTCGCAAGGAGCGAATCCACATATTGTCGGTCGAGCGGGCGTGCCTGTCGGAATCTTCAGAAACTCTGGGTTGAGCCCGCACGGCGGGGATCCCCCCGCGGGGGCTCTCGCCGTTCGCGGGGCGTCGGGTGAGGGCTACCCCCGACACTTGGAGATCGTGTTGGGTACGCTTAGGTTACGTGTGGTGAGTTTGGTCGGCGTCATGCGACGCCCGTGCCGTGGAGGTCCCGATGGTCCGGTCCATGTTGCTCTC
>BQJQ01000065.1 GCA_021604785.1 Phycisphaeraceae bacterium | reverse complement strand
TGCATCTCCCATGTGATGCTCTGCACCGTGTCGCGGATGTCATCGACCTGGATGTGCTCGAGCTGGATGATGCGGTAGTCGAGCTCCTGCCCTTCCGCGGGCGTGTCGAACTGCTTGATCAGCGAAGCGATCTGCTCGAAGTCCTCGTCCGAGGCGGACACGATGATCGTCCCCGAGCGCCGGTCGCCGATGATCGCGGCGTCCCCTCCGCCCGTGCGGAGACCCCGCTGCCGATTGATGCGCGCGCGGTCGCGAAAGAAGTCCTTGAGCGAGCGCGCGACCGCCTCGGCGTCCGCGCTCTCGAGCGCGATCGACCGCACCGGGTAGCTCCCGCCCTGCTCCTGATCGAGCTGTGCGACGAGCGACCGGATCTCCTCGAGATCTGCCTCGGGCGCGCGCACCACCAGAACCCCCGCGTCGTCCTGCGGCGAGATCCGCAGCGCGTCCCTCTTGCCGGGGTCGCGCCCGATCAGGACCTCCTCGATCACCCGCGCGATCGCGCTGGGGCGCCCCTCGCGGATGCCGATGATCTCGAGCTTCGCGTCGGCGATCACCTCGGACTGGTCCGCCTCGACGAGAATCTGCCCGACCTCGTCGTGCTGCGCGCGCGTCGCGGTCACGAGCAGCGCGTTTGACCGGTCATCCGCTACGAATCGCGCCCGCGGGCTCTCCCACGCCACCGGTCCCTGCCGCGACGCATCGAACAGCTGCTGCAGCGTGCGGGCCAGGCTCCGCGCCTCGGCGTGCTCAAGCTCGTACCGCCGGATCGCCAGGCGCTCGCCCGCCGGGCTCTTGTCGATGCTCTCGACAAGGGAATCGATCACGTCGAAAGCTCCATCGGGAGCCGTGACGACCAAGGCCGTGTAGCTCGGGTCGGTCGTGACGGTGACGACCGAGGGGTCGATGGTTGCTGTCCGGTCCGCGGCGCCGTCGGTGCCGGGGATGGTGATCGCGATCTCACCCGTGCGGCGGCCGGCACCGCGGTTCGGGTTCAGCAGCGACTGCACCGTCTGGCGCGCGCGGTTCGCGTTCACGTTGTCCAGCTGGTAGATCTTTACCGTCAGTTCGACCGGCCGCTCCGCGCGCGCCAAGCCCGCGATCAGGTCCCGGATCGACGCGAAGTCCGTGTCGTTCGCCCACACGATCAGCGAACCGGTCGCCCGGTCGGGCGTGACCCCGACCCGCCCCGTGAACCCGCCCGGGTTGCTCGGGCCGGTGCGCCCGAGCAGGCGGACGGTCTGGTTTACGTACGATGCGATTGCGTTCGGGTCCACACCCGCGGGCAGCTCGACGATGCGGACGGCGGTCGCTTCGGGCGGCGTCTGGCGCTCAAAGTCGCGCACGATGCGCGCGATCTGCTCGCCGACGCGCTCGGAACCATCGATGACGAGCGAGTTGGTCGCCGGGTCCACGATGATGCGGACCACCGGTTCTTCAACCGCCTTGGGCTCCACCTCATCGAGTGTCTCGGGTTCAGGCACACCATCTGCCGCGGGCTGCCACCCAACGATCGGCCCGGTCATCGCCCACGCCGGCCCGCCCCACCCCGCGCTTGACTGTGAACCATCCGAGTCCTGGCTCTCATCATCTCCCGATTGCTCATTCTCTCCCGTCAGTTCGTCGGCGGTGATGACCTCGACGCGGACGCCGCCGCGCCGCTCAAGCATGGTCCGGATCCGCCGAGCCGCGTCCTCGGCGTCCAGACGCGAGGGATCGACCGGCACCGTGCGCATCTGCGAGGTCGCCGTCGCCGCGGCGGCGTCGAGGCGAGACGCAAGGTCCACGATCGCGCGCACCTGCTCGGGCGTGCCGCGCACGATCAGCGCGTTGCTCGATCGGTCGGCCCGCACCGTGGGCGGGGCGACCGACGTGTCCTCGTCCTCCTCGAACATCGCCCGCACCGACGGCTCGACCTGGCCCGCGTCGGCGTTGGACAGCGGGATGACCGAGACGGTCCGGGCCGTCCGGTCGAGCCCGTCGTGCTCGACGTCCAGGCTGCGGGCGATGTCCTCGCCCATGTCCAGAAGATCCAAGGGGGCGGTGATGATGACGGCATTGGCGCGCGGATCGGCGGCGACGCGGGCCGTGCGGATGTCCACCGGGCGCCCGCGACGCTCGAGCTCCCACACCATCTGCCAGCGCAGCCAGACGGGGACCAGGTCCACCAGATTGTCCTGCGCGAGCAACCGCTCGACGGTCGGCGCGACCGACTCCGCGCGGGCGTGCCGGAGCACGACCGTGCGAACGCCGAGCCCCTCGACTTCGGCACGCTCGTCGAGGGCGGCGACGAGTTCTTCAGCACGTGAGACGGCGTTTGCCGATCCTGTCACGATGACGGTGTTCGAGCCGGGCTCGGGGGTGACGGTGGGTTGTGGGTCGCTCGGGCGCACGTCCGCGCTCAGAGCGGAGCGCAGCGCCTGGGCGACACCCTCCGCGTCACCCTCGGCCAAGCGGAACGCGCGGACCTCGACGGGCTGCAACGGGCTGCCGTCCAACGCTGCGACGAGCGTCTCGGCGTCGGGCAGGAGGACCTCGGGGGCCTCGACGATGACGCGGTTGGCGCGCGCGTCCGCGCGGGCGCTCGGGCGAGGCACGCCCTCGCCGGACGCCTCGGCCCGGCGGAGCGACTCGGGCCAGCGGGAGCGGTCGTTGAGGGCACGTTCGAGCTCGCGGGCGACCTGAGCCGCGTCAGCGGTGGCAAGGTCAAACACACGCACCGTCGAGCGGGGACGCTCGGCGACGCGATCGAGCCGGCGGGCGAAGTCTTCAACCGCGCGGAGCACCTCGGTGTCCGCGGTCACGACCAGCGAGTTTGAAGGCGCGATGACCCGGATCTCCGGCGGCGCGTGCCCGCGGAGCGATTCCGACTCGGTGACCAGCGTGATGAGCGGCTCAACGAGCGAGGCGGCGTCGGTCGCGCGGACGTCGATCACGCGGGTGATCATGCGTCGGGCCAGCGCGTCCTGCGCTTCGCGGAGGCGGGCGGCGACGCGCTCGATCGCGTCGTGCGAGCCGACGAGCGTCACGGATCGACCGGGCGCATCGAGCATGGGTCGGACCGGGTCGCGTCGCCCGGCGTCGGAGAGATGGTCCAGACGCATGGCTTCGGTCAGCACCTCATCCGGATGCCCGCGTTCGATCGCGATCCGGCGCGCCTCGGCCCGTCGATCGGGCTCGGCGTCGAGCGCACCGAGCAAGCCTTCAACGGCGTCGATCGCTTCGGCCGGGCCCGAGAGCGCCAGGCCGGCGCCGTCGGGTGTCGGGGCGATCCGCACGAGCGATTTCTGGTGGGGCGAGAGCAGGCGGTCCACCATGGCGGCGGCGGCGGGAGGATCGAGATGTTCGAGCGAGACAACCCGCGTGCTCTCGGGCTGGCCCGAGGAACGTTCGAGCACGCCCGGGTCGAGCTCGGAGAGCACACGCTCGAACTGGGCCATCTGCGATTCGTCCGCCGCGACGATGATGCGCCGGACCGAGGGCAGCGGGCGGACGATCGGGCGGCGCGGCTCGGGCACGTCTGCGAAGAGCGGCGCGAGCTGGTCCGCGGCTTCGTTCGGGTTCAGAGCCGTGAGAATATACGAACGAACAATGCGCCCGCCTTGCGCGCCGGCGGGGGTGTCCAGCGCGGCGATGAGGTCCGCAACGACCGTCAGCCGCGTCGGCGGGCCCACCGCGACGATCGCGTTGAGCTGTTCGGAAGCCGACAGCTTGAGGGCGGCTTTGGAGACGTCGTCGTAAACCTTGGGCTGCTTGTTGTTGTCGATCGTCACGAGTTGGTCGCGCTCGGGGACGAGCGAGCGGATGGTCTCGACGAGCTCGCCCGCCTGCGCGTATCGCAGCGGATAGAGCCCGTAGTCCACGTCCGACGGACGCTGAGCATCCACCCGCTCGACGAGCTGCGCAATCCTGCGGCACTGCTCGCCTGTCTCCACCACGATCAGCAGGTTCTGGGCGTCGACCGCCTGCACCAGCCCGGGCTCGGCGACCAGCGGCGCCAGACGCTCGGCGAGCACGCTCGCCAGCGCGTTCTCGAGCGGGATGTAGATCGTCGCGTACTCCTCGGCTCCCACGGCGTCGAGATCGTCGAGCCCGACTACGGGCTGGGGGCGCCGGGCAGCGTCGGCGATCGAGCGGAGGTAAAGGAACGACTTGTCCTGCTCCAAGCGCACGCCGTGAGCCTTGAACGCGAGGTTGATGATCTCGACCGCTTCATCGAGCGAATACGCCTCGGGCGAGATGAAGGTCATCGTCGCGTTGGGGACCGCGGTCTGGCGGATCACCGGGAGCCCGGTTTGGCGCGCAATGACATCCAGCACCTGGTCGTACGGGGCGCCGTTGAGGGTGAAGCGCACCTCGGGCGCGCTCGCCGTGGCCTGCTCGCTCGGCGCGGCCGCATCAGTCGGCGCCGGAGCGTCGTCCTGAGCAAGGGCCGGGGGCGCCGCGACCAACACGCTGCTAAGAATCCATCCACACACCCGGAACATCATGGGCCTGCCTCCCGCACGCTGACGCGTGCTGTCTCATCGCTAGTCGGGTCCGTGGGGGTTGGGCGTCGCTCGCCGAGCGTCTGTCCAACCGTGACCTCGTGATCCTGTCCGTTGATCGTGAACAATGCCTGCTCGCCGGCGCCGCCGGCAAAGGTCGCGTCGAGGACGCGTTCGCCCGGGGCGAGCACACGCCGCTCGCCCGAAGCGGCGTTGAAGAGCAACGCCTCGACGCGCTCGCCCTCGATCAGGCCCGTGACGCGCCAGCGGTCGTATCGCGGGCCGCGGGGCGCTTCGGTGACGCGGGTCTCGCCCGCGTCAGGCGCGGGCGGAGGGGCGCCGAACGGGTGAGCCGCGACCACGCTGGCGGCGAGCGCACGAGTTTCATCGCTCGGGGCGACAAGAGCCGTGGGATCTTCGATCGTGCGCCGAACTGAGTCCATGCGCACCGACGCCAGATCCACACGAAGCTTGAACCGGTTTTCGCCCTCTGGGCGGATCGAGTAGCCCTCGACGCGGTGCACCCACGGCTGAGACTGCACGCTCGCGAGCGCGCCGATGACTTGCTCGAGCGTGCCCGTGCCCGCGACCCAGGCGTGGACGACGGCGAAGTCCGGCTCGGCGCGCAGGCGGCTGCCCAGCGTCCTCCCGGCGCGGCGCGCGGCGGGGCTCGTCGTCGGCGACGGACGCCCGTTGCCCGAAGCGACCTGCGTGAGCCCAGAACCCTGCGCGACGCTCGCGAGCCCGGCACGAAGGCGGTGCTCGAACTCGTCTGGCTTGCCCGCGATCATGGTTGCGCCCAGCCGTTCGGTTCGGTCACGTAGGGTGGCTCGCCCGGCGAGCACGCTGTCCGCGCTGGCGATCACGCGCTCGTAGCCGGCGATCTTCGTGCGAATCTCGCGCGCCGGGGCCAACCAGGCGAGCTCGGCGATATACCACGCACCCACGCCCAGCGCGAGCCCCACCACGGTCATCATGATCACACGCCCGCGGGTCATTCGGGTTCCTCCACGACATCACGCCGGACGGCGACGAGGTCGAACGTGAACCGGGCGCCCGAGTCGGGGCCTTGCGTGAGCACGTGGAACCGCTGGTCGTCGAGGAATCGGCGCCGGAGTGCGCGTGTGCTCGGCGCGTCGGCGGCCACGCCCTCCACGCGGATCGTGGTCTCGGTCTGCTCGGTCCATGTGCCGGGGTAGACCGCCGGGCCGCTCTCGAACTCGAACCCCGTGTCCGAGTTCGCCCGCAGCTCGCCCAGCGATGTGCCCGGCGTGGCGGCGACTGAGGTGGAAACGAACGCGGTGTGCGCGACCCAGTCCTGGTCCGCTGCGGCCCAGAGCTCGGCGTGTGTGATGCGGGCGTCGCGGGCCTTGTACGTTGCAACTTCGGCGGTGGCATCGTCGCGCGCCTGTTCGAGGCGATCGCGCCGGGCCTCGAGCCCGCCAAGGTGTTTTCCACGGGCAAGCATCGCGCCGCCGATGAGCGTGACCAATGCGAAGACACCCAAGAGCACCAACTGACGGCGGCGGGCGCCCGTGTCCGGCGCCAGGTGCGGGTGGACGAAGTCGATCGCATCGAGTGCCGCGCTCCGGCGGGCGACCACGCCGGCCAGCGGCGCGAGTCGGGTGCGGGCTTCGGGCGGGGTGCCCTCGGGCCACTCGATCGCGGTGGGCGACGGAAAGATGGGGAGCCCGAGTTCGAGCTCGCACGCGTCGGCGATCGGGCCGGCCGGGTCCGGATCTCCCAGGACGACGACGGTGGTTGACTCGCGGGTGAGGCCCGCCGCCCGCGCGCCCATGAGGGTGCGTTTGGCCTCGACGGCAAGGCGGGCCGCGGTTCGGTCGGTTTCGCTCTGCTCTTGGGACCCGGCGCCTGCTTGCGCATCGACCGAGCGAGCAAAAACGGGCAGGCCGGCGTCGGCGATGACGATCTCGGCTGTTACGGCGCCGGGAGCGATGATGAGAACGGGCCCGTTGGTGTCGGTCGGCGCGAGGGCCGCGATACCCGCGCACCGGAGTTCGGCGCCGGTGAATTTACCACCGCACGCCTGAACGGCGGCGCGTGCCGCCTCGATCGGCTCGGTGCTTGTGCCCGCTGCGATGGCGTGGCGTTCGCCCGCGTCGCCAACGACGACCGAGTCGATCGCGGCTTCATCCGGTGCCATTGGCAGCAACCGGGAGAGCTGGAGAGAGACCATTGACAGACGTTCGCCCGCGTCGTTGATCCCCTCGGGCACGGGGAACACCTTGAAGACCGCCGCGGAGCGTGGGATCGCGAGCACCACGCGCCCGCGACCAACGCCCAGGTCTCGCAAGCGTTCGGCAAGGGTCCGCGAGGTGGCGCCGACTGGGGCGCGGTCGGACTCGACCACCGCGCGAGAGACACGGACGGACCCATTTACGGCCCGCGCGGTTACCAGCGACAAACGCCCGGATTCCATGCAGATGACGGTGAGCGGTGTGTTCGCGATCATGCGTCACCCCCCGTCGTCATCCAGCGACCAATTCGGCGCGCCGCTGGTTTGGTGTCGGGCTCGGGTTGAGCGGGCCCCACCGGGTCTGCTGACTCGAACGAGCTTGACACGCTCGGGGCTGGCGTGTCGTCCTCAGAGTCGTTCTCGTCAGCCGCTTGTTCGTGCGCGATCGCGGCCCACGCGTGCTCAAGGGTCACGTCCGTGATCGACGCGACCCGCGCGGGACGCACGGAGGCGTCGATGACGACCTCCCACACCACGGCGCCGATGAGCGACTCGTTCGAGTCGTATGCGGATCGGTCGCGGAGCTCGGCCGCCGAGAGCGTGTCATCAATCTGGGCGGGGGTGAAGCCGCCCTCGACGCGGATCGTCCACTGGAGCGAGCGAGCGGCGAGGTGCTCGGCGGCGAGGGCGAAGTCCTCATACGAGAGCACCCCGTACTCCGTCGGCCACGAGATCGACCTGCGCTCGGGATCTGACAGTCGATCACGCGTGGAGACGAGCTCGCGGGCGGCGTCTTCGTCGATGCCGGGGATGGCCGCGAGGACTTCGGCGGACGCGCGGAGCATGTCGACACGCCCAATGGCGTACGGCTCGGACGAGAACACGAGCGCGTCGAACTCCTCACGCCATTCCTCGCTGGACTGCGAAAGGATCGAGCCTTGAAAGTTGGCGAGGTCGGTGCGTGACGCAAGCGACCAGCCGTCATCGAGGACCGATCGGACGGCTGCGGACGAGCCTTCACCAAAGCGGGCGTCGAGCGCACCAGCCAGTTCGTCCGACCATTCGGCGGTGATATCGATGCGGGCATCACCGCACCGGGCGGCGTCGGCAATGCCGCCCTCGACCTCGGGGTCCGCGGAGAACACGCACAGGTACGCCAGCGCATCCGGATCGGTGATTTCGGCCCGTGCGGCGACTTCAGTGATGCTCGCGAACGGGGCGGCGTCGCGGGCGCTGATGAGGCGCTGGGCGTCTTCCTCGGAGAGCCCGGGCAACGCTGCGAGCATCTCGGCGCTCGCGGTGTTCGCGTTGAGCGCGGCGGCCTCGGCGCGGGCGAGCATGGGTTCGGAGTCGAACGGGTCGGCATCGCCCACATTGAGCAAACGCACCACGGCGCGCTCGCCGGCGGCGGTCTGGTACAACTCGGTCCGCCCGGTGAGCGCGGGCGCCTCGCCCGCGAGCAGGTCGTCGCGTTGGGCTGACATCTCGGCGAGCGCCTGGAGCACGCCCGACCAGACGATTGCTTCGGCCTCGGTGTGGCGGGAGGAGGCGTCTGCGTGCCCGCGGGCCGCGGCGCCGGCGGTGATCATCGAAAGCGCGACCAGCGCTGAGGCCGTGACGACCAACAGCACCGCCAGGATGACCAACCCGGGGCGGGCGTGTGCGCGCATCACGGCGTCGCCTCCCCCGCCGGGTCCGGCACAGCGATGACGCGGAGGCGGTCGGGCGCCCGCTCGGGATACTCGGGCTGGGCGGGTTCGCCGTCGGCGACGTCGGATTGGTTCGGCTCCGCGGAATTGGCCGGCTGTTCCTCGGCGGGCGCTGTGAACCAAACCGAGAGCTCGACCGCGCCGGGCAAGCGACCCGAAGCACGCGAGTCGAACGTGTCGCGCCACGCGGTGCCGTCGTGGTACCGGAACCGGGCGATGGCGTCGTGCGCGAGCATGTGCGATTCGTCTTCCCAGGTCGCGTCGAGGGCGCGGTCCGAGGGATCGCAGCGGAGCGTGAGCGACGCGAGATCCGACGGCGTCTCGCCGGGGCGCAGGGCGCTGGTGCGCGACAAGACGGTGATCGAGCTCTCGGTGCCGCGGATGCCGGCACCGGCTTCGGGGGCTTCGACCATGGTCGTGCGCAACGCCGTCGCGAGGCGGTCGATCGCGATGGAAGCGCCGAGCTGGCGCTCCGAGCGGTCGTGGACCCACGCCGACCGGTGGGTCATGGAGGCCATGGTCGAGGTCATGAGCCCGACGAGCATCGTGAGCAGCCCGAGGGCCGCGAGGACCTCGACGATGGTGAAGGCGCGGCGCGTCATGGGGCACCGCCCGGGGTGAACGGGGAGGCACGCCGCGCCGGTTCGGGCGCGCGGTCCGGCGCGTCGCGCACTTCGCTCAAGCGGACGTACTGGCGTGCGGTCGCCACGGCTCGTGCGTCCGATCCGGCGGGCCCGTCGGCGGGGTAGGCCTCGGCGGTGACGAGCACGAGGCCCTCGTGGCTGGTGCGTTGGGTCTCGATGCGGAGCGACCAGAGCGTGCCGTCCACACCCGGGCCGTTGAGCGTCTCCGGGGAGGCGATGCCCGCTTCGATCAGCGCGATCGCGGACCACGCGGCGTCCGCCGCACGCGTCCGGTCGTCGGCGCGGACGAGCGAATCGGTCGTCCGCCCCACCGCGGCCCCGATCGCCATGCCCGACGCGACGAGCACCGCCAGCGCGAGGAGCAACTCCAGCAGCAACACCGCGCGGCGGGTCATGACCCACCCCCGAGGCTTGCGATGGGTTGGGCGTCGTCTCCGCTTGTCACGGGCTCGGCGGTGACGGCACCGGTCCACGCGTCGAAGCGGAGCGTCACCGTGCCGCGGTCGGTCTCGAGTGTGCAGGCGTGGGCGGGTTCGAAGGTGCCGTCCTGGAGCGCCCAGCCGAGGACAACCGCCTCGGGCTTGTCGGCACGGTCCCCCGCCGAGGGCTCGCCCCGGTTGTCCGTCTCCTTGGACGCCACCACACGGCAGCGTGCTGGCAGCGAGGCGAGATACTCGCCCCGGGTTTGGACCTCGCGCTCGTCTGGTGCTGGCTCAGCCTCGGCGTCCTCGGGCGTTGCAAGAGACAGCGGCTGGGCCATGACCACCTGCGGCTCATCAGCCGTCACCACGAGTCGGAGCGGGTGCCCGGAGGCCCGGGCCTTGTTCTGAGCGATCGCGACGGCGGACTGCAGGCGGGAGAGCCCCTCGCGCTCGCGCGAGCGATCCAGGCGCGGCCCGATCGCCGGCACGATAATCCCAGCGAGCACCACGAGCAGCGCGAGCACAATCGCCAGTTCGAGAAGGCTCATCGCTCGGCGCGTTGCGCACCCTGCCCCCATGCCGCACCGCCCATCGGTTCCCCGGCCCCGCAGACATACACACCGATCTGTCGAGACCTGTGCTGCTTACGGGCCCTGATCAGGGAGCAGATCGCTCCCGACGCCGTCCTCACCGTCGCTCGACCCGGTGGCGCCCGCCATCCGGATGTCGTCGTCGGTTCCTTCCTCTCCGTCCGGCCCGTTCGACCAGAGGTCGTACGGCGCGACCGCCGCCGGGTTCTCTTCGTCGGGCTCGTAGTCCTCGGACTCCTGCGCGTAGCCCCACGCGTTGCCCCAGACGTCGCGCGGGCTCGGGTCCTCGAGGTACTTGATCCAGGACGAGCTCTCCGCGTCGGCGTCGAGCTGCTCGCGGTCCCAGAGCACCGCGACGCCCTCTTCGTCCGTGGGGTACCGGCGGTAGTCCAGGCGGAACGCGTCGAGCGCGTCGCCGATGGTGCCCAGGTTGATCTGGGTTGCCTGCACGTCTGCCTTCTCGCGTTGCCCGAAGAGGGCGACCGCCGCGAGCCCGGAGATCATCACGACGATCGCGAGCACGATCAGGATCTCGATAAGCGTGAAGCCGGTCCGTGCGTATCCGTGCATCTGGCGTGGGGTCATCGAGTTCTCACCTAACCGACTGAGGAGTCGGGCTTTGCGCGATCGGGTCCCGGCAACGACACCGGAGCATGGGGGCTTGACTCCCGCTCACGAACCTAGCACACACTAGCTAAACGCGAGGGGGCATGCAAGAGGACGCCCAGCGTACCGCGCCGGTTCACACAAACCAAGCCCCGGCAGGTTCTTATCGCAACGCTTAGCGCACCGCATCGCCCAGGTGCATCAGGGGCAGGATCAACCCCATCGCGACCGACCCGATCACGATGGCGAGCACCACCAGCAGGCAGGGCTCCATGAGCCGGATCAGGGTCGCCAGGAGCCGATCGACCCGGGCCTCGATGGTGTCGGCGGTGCGGAGGAGGACGTGATCGATGTTCCCGGCGGCCTCGCCCACGCCGATCATCTCGGCGACGTCGTCATCGAAGAGCACGGACCGGCCTAGGGGCTCGGCGAGGGTCTTGCCGGCCCGGACGGCTTCGGTCGCCTCGGCGATCGCCTCTTCGAGCAGCACGTTGCCCGCGGCGCCCCTGGCGATGGTCAGGGCGTTGAGCAGGGGGACGCCGTTGCTCTCCATGGTGCCGAGCATGCGGCAGAACCGGGCGGTCGCGAGCGCGCGCACCAGCGGGCCGATGAGCGGCGCCCGCGTGGCCCACCGGTTCATCGCTCTGCGTGATTCTTCCTGGCGGGCCCACCACCAGACGGCGCCGATCAGCAGGGCGAGGATCGAGAACGTCACAAGCCCGTAGCTGGTAAACGCGTCGGCGACGCCCAGCACGACGTGCGTGATGAGGGGGAGGTGGTCGAGCTTGGCGAACTCGCCGCGGAACTGGGGGACGAAGAAAGTGAAGAGGACCGCGAGGATGATCGAGCCGAGCCCGATGAGGAAGGCCGGGTAGACGAGGGCGCCGGTCACGCGTCCGCGGAGGTCGGCCTGTCGGGTGACGAACTGTGCGAGGCGCTCGAAGACCTGCTCGAGGAAGGCGCCGCGCTCGCCGGCGCGGACCATCGCGACGTGGACGGGGGGGAAGAACCCGGCCCGGGCCTCCATCGCGTCGGCCAGGTCGGCGCCCTCGGAGACCTCCTGGGCCAGCTCGCGGTAGACCGCCGACAAGCGGGGCGAGCCCCCCGCACGGGCCAGCAATTCGAGCGTGCGCATCAACGGCACGCCCGCGCCCAGGAGATCTGCGAGTTGCTGGTAGCTTGCACCCAAACGTCGGGCCCGGACGCCCCGGCGGGCATCGGCGCGGCGTTTCTGCTCACGGATGGACACGGGCGTGAGACGCCGGGACTGGAGCTCGGCGGTGATCGCGTCGGGCGTGGCGCCCGCGAGCGCACCGGCCACCCGTCCGCCCTCGCCGTTGACCGCGATGTACTCGAACGTGGGCATCTGGACCTCAAACGTACCGGCCCGGAGCGGTGAACGGAAGCCCGGTCCCGCTACCCCTCGTCGTCGTGCGTCCCGGGGCGGGTCGCGGGCTTCTGCGAAAGCAGCCGCTCGATCGCCTCGATCACGCGTTCGTCGTCTGGCTTGACCCGCGGCTCGAACCGTGCGACCACCTTGCCCCGCCGGTCCACCAGGAACTTGGTGAAATTCCACTTGGGCTCGCCGCCCAGGGGCTCGGGCAGCTCGGCCAGCTGCTTGTAGAGCGGGTGCGTGCCCTCGCCCTTGACGACGATCTTCTCGAACATCGGGAAGCTCACGTCGAACCGCTCGGTGCAGAACGCGGCGATCTCCTCGTTCGAGCCCGGCTCCTGGCCCATGAACTCGTTGGCAGGGAACCCGAGGACGACGAAACCTCGGTCCTTGCGTTCCTTGTAGATCGTTTCGAGCGCCTCGTACTGCGGCGTGAGCCCGCATTCGCTCGCGGTGTTCACGATCAACACGACGCTGCCGCGGTAGTCGTCGAGATTCTCAAGGGTGCCGTCGATGCGGTTCATCTCGTAGCGGAGGACATCGGCGGGGTGTTGGGGTGCCACTTGCTCGCTCCCTGACGGCGCGGCGGCCGGAGGTTGGGCACCCGACGCGTTCGCATCCCCGTCGTCATCCAACGCGATGAGCAAGATCGGCGAAAAAACGGCCAGCGTGCCAACGAACGTCATTATCGCGCCGTTCCTCTTACCCGAGCAGCAGCAGATTCCCATCGCCAGCCTCCATTCTTTCCCCGTCCATGGTACCGACCCCCCCGGGCCGAGCCCGGTCTAGCCCATACCTACAGTCGGGCGATGGTCAGGCTGCGGCGCACTGTTCGGTTCGCGATCAACCCCGACGGGTCCGCTGGTGGCTCCAACGGCGATGGCGGCGTGCCAGCGATCTCCGGGCTCGCCCGGGCGTACGAGCTCGACGTCGCCTGCATCGGCGTGCCGAACCCCGAGTCCGGCTACCTCGTCAACATCAAGGCGATCGACCGGGCGGTGCGAGAAAACGCGCTGCCGGTCATCGCCCGCGCTTGCCGCGAGCGGCCGGAGTCCGACCCCGCGGCGTTGCTGCCCGAGCTTGCCAGAGCGATCCAACATGGGCTCGACGTCGCCGTCGCGTCCGTCCGGTGGAAGCTCACGAGAACCCTCTCGATGGAGACCGACATGCCCGCGACCGAGCCCCCCCGCGTGCTCATCCGCCAGCGGTTTGACCTCGCCTGCGCGCACCGGCTGCACAACCCGGCGCTGAGCGACGAGGCAAACCGGGCCCTCTACGGCAAGTGCAACAACCGGAACGGGCACGGGCACAACTACCGCGTCGAGCCGGCTGTCTCGATCGAGGTCTCGCCCGAGGGCCGCGGCGGGTTATCGGTGCTTGAGCTCGAAGAAATTGTCGAGCGCGAGATCGTGGACCCGTTCGATCACACGCACCTGAACGAGGACACCGAGGAGTTCGCGACCGGCTCGGGGCTCGTCCCCTCGGTCGAGAACATCGCCCGGGTGTTCTACGAACGCCTCGCCCCGGCGATCGAGGGGGCCGGCCCGGGCGCCCGGCTGGCGTCGATCACGGTCTGGGAGACCGACCGGACCTCGTGCACCTACCCGGCTGACCCTTCGGATTCGTGACCCCCCGGCGTAGACTGCCCGCATGGGCATGGAAGCGATCCTGATCGCACGCGGCGTGGCGACGGCCAAGCAGATCGAGTCTGCGGCGGCGGCGCGCGCCGGATCGGACGAGCGTCTGGACCAGGCGCTGGTGCGCCTCGGGCACGCGAGCCGCGAGGCGGTGCTGCGGGCGTTCGCGTCCGAGTTCCAGCTTCCGATCGTGGACCTGGCGGAGGTCGCCCCCGAGCCCGAGGTCATCGACATGCTCCCGGCGGCGCTGGTCTACCGACAGAAGTGCGTCCCGATCGCGCGCCAGAACGGCACGCTCACCGTCGCGACGAGCGACCCGTTCGAGATCGCGGCCCACGACGAGCTGAGCCTGGTGACCGGGTGCTCGATCGAGCTGGTGCTCGCGGATGAGGCGGAGCTGGACCGGTTCGTCCGCCGGCACTACGGCGTCGGAGGCGACACGCTCGACGCGATGTCCAAGACCGACGCGCCCGAAGCCGAGAACGCGGACGCGGCCGAGGAGATCGAACGGGCCCAGGAGGCGTCGGTCATCAAGCTCGTCAACGACGTGCTGACCGAGGCGGTCTCCGAGCGGGCGACCGATGTGCACATCGAGCCCTACGAGGGCGAGCTGGTCGTGCGGTACCGGATCGACGGCGTACTCCAGCGTGCGTCCGTGCCCCCCACCATCCATCGGTACGGGGCGGCGATCGTCAGCCGCATCAAGATCATGGCGAGCCTGAACATCGCCGAGAAGCGCCGCCCGCAGGACGGGCGGATTTCCTTCGCGACGCGCCTCGACGGGCGGGTGCATGAGTTCGACCTCCGCGTCAGCGTCATC
>BQJQ01000064.1 GCA_021604785.1 Phycisphaeraceae bacterium | reverse complement strand
CGTCGAGGTCGCCGCGGAGATCGGCTACCCCGTCATCATCAAAGCCTCGGCCGGCGGCGGCGGGCGCGGCATGCGCATCTGCCACAACGAAGCGACCCTCCGCACCAACATCTCCAAGGCCCAGCAGGAAGCCGCCGCCGCCTTCGGCAACGGGGCTGTCTTCATCGAGAAGTTCCTCGAGCACGCCCGCCACGTCGAGGTGCAGGTGCTCGGCGACAAGAAGGGCAACGCCGTCCATCTGTGGGAGCGTGACTGCTCGATGCAGCGCCGCCACCAGAAGGTCATCGAGGAAGCCCCGGGACCGGGCATCGACCGCAAGAAGATCGAGGAAGTCTGCAAGTCCGCGGCCAAGCTCATCAAGAGCGCCGAGTACGCCGGCGCCGCGACCGTCGAATTCCTGATGGACGACAAGCAGAATTTCTACATGCTCGAGGTCAACACCCGCGTGCAGGTCGAGCACCCGGTCACCGAGATGATCACCGGCGTGGACATCATGAAAGAGTCCATCCGCATCGCCGCGGGCGAGCCGATCAGCGTGCGTCAGAAGGACATCAAGGTGAACGGGCACGCAATCGAGTGCCGCATCAACGCCGAGGACCACACCAAGGACTTCAGGCCCAGCGCCGGGCTCATCGAGACCTGGCGCGCCCCCGGCGGGCTGGGCGTCCGCATCGACACCCACGCGAGCGCCGGCTACCGCGTGCCGCCCAACTACGACTCCATGATCGGCAAGCTCATCTGCTGGGCCGAAACCCGCGACGCCGCGATCGCCCGCACCGAGCGCGCGCTCCGCGAGTTCGAGGTCGGCCCGATCAAGACGACCATCCCGCTGCACCTGGAGATGATGCAGAACTCCGACTTCCGGCGCGGCGGCGTGGACATCCACTACCTCGAGCGCATCCTCAAGCACTGAGACCGCCCATGACCGCAGTCCGAGCCGTCGCCGAGATCGCCCTCAACGTGCGAGACATCGGCGTCATGACGCGGTTCTACGAGTCCGTCCTCGGGTTCACCGTTTTCCGCAGCAGCCCCGACCCCGAGCCGACGATCGTCTTCATGACCATCGGCCCGCTCCCGCTACCGTTCGGCGACGCCCACCCCCAGATGCTCGTGCTGATCGACCCGGCCCGCCACGCGTTCGCCGAGGGCAGGTTCGACGCGCCGGACTGGAAGACCAGCACGCTCAACCACCTCGCGTTCCAGATCGAGACCGCCGACCACGAAGCCGAGGTCGCCCGCCTGACCGAGTTGGGGCTCGAGCCGCGTGTCGTGAAGTTCGAGAACGTGAAGTCGCTGGCGATCTTCTTCCGCGACCCCGAGGGCAACACCCTCGAGCTGATCTGCCACGACCCGGACGCGGGCGACATCCCGCCCCCCTGAGCCCGACAGCGATCGCAAAAAAACAAGAGCCCCGTTTTCACGGGGCTTTTGTTCGCCTGTCTTGGCAAGAGAGAAAGAGAGAAAGAGAGATCCAGTCCAGCCGCGTTTCCGCGTCCGTCCAGTTGTCGTGTCCGAGGCGTGCCTTGGACCCTCACAACATGCCACACGTCTCAGCCCATGCCACCCGTACGCCCACAAAATCCCTCATATCTCGCACGACCCGCCCAGACCGGCCTCCAAATCGCCCCTCACGCCCCCCAATCGCCGATCTGAGCCCCCGCGCCCGGGGCTAGGATTCCCGACATTTGTGCCCGGGCCCCCCGCTGAATGGATCTCGCCGGGGCCCCGCCAGTCACCGGAGGACCCAGCCGTGCCCAGCGCCACCACGACCACCACCCTCGCCCTCGAGGGCGGCTCGCCCGTCTTCGACGCCATGGTCCCGTTCATGAGCGTCGGCCTGACCCCCGCCGACATCGCCGCCGCGAACGAGGTCCTCGAGTCGGGCATGCTCCGCGCCGCGACCAAGTGCGCCGCGCTCGAAGAGCGCTTCGCCGCCGCTTCGGATGCGAAGACCGGGCTCACCTGCGCCAACGGCACCTGCGCCCTCCAACTCGCGTACGGCGCGCTCCTGGAGCCGGGCGACGAGGTCATCGTCCCCGCGTGGACGTACATCGCCACGGCATCCATGCTCGTCGCCGCGGGCGCCAAGGTTGTCTTCTGCGACGTCCTCGAGGACTCGTACCAGGCCGACCCCGCCGACATTGAGAAACGCATCACGCCCAACACCAAGGCCATCGCCGTGACTCATTTGTACGGCATCCCCGTGGACATCGACGCGATCCAGAAGATCGCCGCCAAGCACAACCTCAAGGTCATCTACGACTCCGCCCAGTCGCACCTCGCGGAGTACAACGAAAAAGGCATCGGCGCCTTCGGCGACGCCTGCACCTACTCGTTCTACGCCACCAAGAACCTCGGCACCGGCGAGGGCGGCATGGTCACCGTCAACGACGACGACCTCGCCAAGACCATCGGACTCCTCCGCTCGCACGGCGAGTCCGACAAGTACATCCACGACTCCATCGGCTTCAACTACCGCATGAACGACATCACCGGCGCCATCGGGCTCTCCAAGCTCGACACCCTGCCGGCCCAGACCGACCGCCGCCGCGAAGTCGCGCTCCGCTACCACGGGATCATCGACGCCATCGATGGCGTGGACCGCCCGGCGCCGACCGCAGGCTCCAACCCCGCGTGGCACCTCTACACCTGCCGCATCGATCTCGGCAAGCTCTCATGCACCCGCGACGAGTTCATCGCCGCCCTCAAGGCCGAGGGCGTGCCCTCAGCCGTGCACTACCCGATGCCCCTGACCGATCAGCCCGCGTTCCGCGATGTCGTCGCGAAGAACGAGGCCGAGTTCGGCAAAGACGCCGCCCGCCCGCCGGTCTCGGCGAACCTCGCGACGCGCGTCTTCTGCATCCCCATGCACCACAACCTGACCGACGCCCAGATCGACGGCGTGGGCGAAGCGATCGCCAAGGTCGCCGCTGCCTACCGGCGCTGAATCAGAGCACCGTCGCGACCACCGCTAGCGTCATCGGGCCCGCGCGGAGTGTGGTTCTGTGTGCGCACGCCGCGGGCACCACCGCCGTCTGCCCCGCCATCAGCGGGACCTCCTCGAACCCCTCGCCCACGATCCCGCACCCCATCGTTCTCGCTGCCATCACGACAACCGGGCCCGACCCGTCCGACCCGAGCGCCACCGCCTCGCAGTTCGCCCGCACCAGCTCGATCCGGTAGAACTCGGTCTCCGACACGATCGTGCGCGCGCCCTCGCCCGCGACCGCCGCCGGCGGGTCCTCAAACAGCGAGCTCGCCATCGCCTGCTCCACGTGCAACTCCCGCTCCGGGCGCCCGTACTCCGCGACCCAGTCGTACACCCGGTACGTCGTGTCGCTGGGAGTCTGCACCTCCGCCACCAGCACCCCCGCGCCCAGCGCGTGCACCGTCCCGCTGGGCAGCGTGTGGCATTCCCCCACCACCGCGGGCACCTCGACGAGCACGGACGCGACCGTCCCGCCCTCGATCGCCGCCCGCAGGTCCTCGCGCGTCGTACCGGTCTTGAGTCCCTTGTAGATCACGCTCCCTGGTTCCGCCTCGAGCACCACCCAGCTCTCGGTCTTCAGGTGCGCATCCGGGTGCGTGCGCGCGTACTCGGGCGACGGGTGCACCTGCACGCTCAGGTGCTCGCGCGCATCGAGGTACTTCACAAGCACCGGGAACCCGCCCGCCGCGCCCGCGGCTGCGTCGCCGAGCATCGCCGGGCCCCACACGCTCATTGCGTCGCGGATCGTCTTGCCCGCCAGCGGTCCGTTCACGATCACCGAGTGCGCCGACCCTCCGCCGCCCCCCGAAGCGCTCGTCGCGTCGAGGTCCGCGACCTCCCAGCTCTCGCCGATGTTCTCGCCCGCGGGCAGCGTCTTACCGAACGCTTCGAGCCGGCGCCCGCCCCAGACCTTCGCCTTGAGGATGGGTTCGAGCACGATCGGGTACGGGTCGGTCATCGGCGTCTCCTCTGGGGGCAGCAGTTGTAGCCGCCCTGCTCACGCGTCGCCAAGCGCCCGCTCGGCGTGCTCCTCATCGCCCGGCTCCGCCGCCGACGCCGCCCGCATCGCCCGGACCACGGCCTTCGCGTCCGGCCACCGGCGCAGGTCGAACAGCTCGCTCCGACGCCGCCGCCCCTTCGCTCTGGGCTTGTACCAGTGCCGGCTCATCAGGCCGACCCGCTCGACCCACGGCGCGTCGAGCCGCCGGAGCCCCTCGCTACGAGCGGTGTCGCACGCCGCCCGCACGCTCGGCTCCAGGTCCCCCCACGCCGCCTTCGCGGCGCCCGCGTCCACGTCCGCCACCCACGCCAGGCCCAGACGCGTCAGCAGGATCACCCGAGCCCGCCCGAACCGCTCTGCGGGCACCACCGCCAGCACCGCAAGCCCGTCAAGCTCGCCCGCGTGCGCCCAGGACCCCTTCCGCGCGCCCGTGATCGCATCCGCCCGGTGCTTGAGCTTCGCCGCGGCTTCAAAGTCCTGCCGCCCCGCCGCGTCGCGCATCGCCGCCTCCGTGCGCACCAACTCGGCCTCGGGCCCCTCGCGCGCAAACGCGATCGCATCGCGCACCCGCGCCCGGTACGCATCCATCGGCTCGGACCCGTCGCACGCCGCGGGGCACCGCCCCATCTCCTTGTACGCGCACGCGCACCCGTTGGGCGCCAGCGCCAGCTCCTTCGGGAATCGGCACAGCTCGAACGCGTCGTCGAGCAACTCGCCCAGCCGCCCGGCGCTGTCCTTGTCCGCGATCGGCCCGAGCAGCGACCCGCCCGGCTCGGTCCCCACCAGCTCGAACAGGTCCGTCTTGCGCCACGCCGGCGCCGGCGCATCCGCGTCAAGCTGCACGAACCACCCGCGCCACCGGTCGGCCAGCGCGCGGTACGTCTCGGGCAGGCGCTCGCGGGCGAGCTCCAGACAGACCAGATCTCCCTCGAGCGCGGACCCGACGGTTGCCCCGCGGACCATCGCCGTGACCGGGCGCAGGTCCGCGCGCGACGTCGCGGGCGCGCCCTCCTCGGGCGCGCCGAGCCGGGCGTCAACGAACGCGCGCACGTCGCCCGTGCTCGCGACCTGCACCGCCGCGCCGTCCTCATTCTCAAAGATCACCACGCCCGGGCGCGCCGGCAGCGCCGCGGGGTCGAACCCCGCGCGCACATCAACCGCGATCGTCAGTGGTATGGCGGCGTCGGCTCGCGGGACTCGGGCCACGCCGAACCCGTCAGGCCTGGCCGCGCCGGCCGTCGAGCTTCATGCCGTGGATGCGGGCCTGGAACGTCACGTGCCCCCCGCACACGCCCTGGATGTCGGAGATGAACCGACGCCCCGACCGCTTCACGCCCTTGCACAGCACCAGCAGCGTCTGCCCCGGCTCGACGGACCGCCGGAAGACGGCGTCCTCGATCCGCAGGAACGCCGCCAGCTGCGACGCGCCGTGGTGCTTGTTGTACATGTAGCACCCGAGTTGGGCCCCGGCCTCGACCATCAGCACGCCCGGGAGCATCGCCCGATCCGGAAAGTGCCCGCGGACCCAGAACTCATCGGGCCGCACGTCCCACGCCGCCACACCCCGGGTCAGGTCGTCGTCGACCCAGACCACCCGGTCGAGCAGCGCCATCTCGTGGCGGTGGCGGTTCATCTCGCCGATCTCGGCACGCGACGCGACCACCGCGCCCATGTCGATCCCGGCGAGATCGAACAGCACGGACCGCTCGCCCCGCGAAGGGGCGTGGTCCTCGGTCTCGGTCTGGCTGCGCACCGCGGTCATGCCGGGCTACCTCGTCGCCCGGGCACACGCCCCGCGAATGTCGGCGCATGCCCGGGCGCGGCTCAAGACGCGAATGGGTTCAGTCCCCGTCCCGCGTCTCAAGCATCTCCTTGCGGATGTCCTGAGCGACGTTCTTCACGTCCTGCATTGCCTTGCGGACGCGCGTCCCCGCGGCCTTGTTCCCGCCCTTGGACTTGTTGTAGTCCTCGCGGCACGATTCGATCAGTTGTGCAAGCTTGTCGAGCAGATCCACGCGGTCACCTCATTTCAGACGCGTCCGACGGGCTTTCTCCCCCGCCACGCGAGCCACAGCATAGGGCCCACAACGCCCTGAGTGCAGAATACCCGAACGAAAACCGCCCAACATGTCCCGAGTCCGGGATCCAAAGCCGCCTACGCCACCGAGGGACGCGACGCCCCGCCCTCGAACGCCGGCAAAAGCCGCTCCAGGCACCCCAAAGCATGCTCCAGGTACCCCTGGTCGCCCTCGCGCCCCAGGAACGCCGGCACGGACGCCGCCATCAGCACCCGCCGCAGATCCGCCAGCCGCTCGTACCCCTCGCCCACGGGCAGCCCATTGAATGTGCGGGCACGCGCGAGCGCGGGGACCGGGTCCACGCCGCAGAGCATCTCCTCGTGCCCCCAGTAGAGCCGCTCGAGGTAGAGCGCGTCCTCGATCCAACTGCCCGGGCGGACCATCGCCAGGTCAATCAGCACGCAGTGCCCGGGGTGCTCGGGGTCGTTGCTCTTGCGGCGCATCGCGTTGCGGCCGTGCAAGTCCAGATGGCACCAGGTGTCGATGTCGCGGGCGTCCCACTCGGCGCGCAACTCCGGGGCCATGTCCGCGGCCCGGTCGAGCACGCGCTTCCAGCGCTCGCGGCTGTCCAGGTCGTTGTCCTCGATCACCCGCTGCGCCTTGGCGATCAGCGACGCCCAGTCCGGCGGCTCGGGGGTGCGTTCGACCTCGATGGGCTGCTCGGTGATCGCCGCGGCGTGAAACTCCGCGGCGGTCTCGAAGATCTCCCACATGCCCTGCGACGTCGGGTTGCTCGCGAGCGGCGGGCCCGCGAGGCGCTCCATCACGATCCACGCGAAGTCGTACCCGCCCAGCTCAAACCCCGCCGCCAGCACCCGCGGCGTGGGCAGCGTCATCGCGTCATCCGAGTCCCACTCGCCCTCAGCGACCAGCCCGAGCCGCTTGGTCCAGAAATACTCGGCGTAGCCCACGGGCAATTTAACGACGCACTCGACCTCGCGGCCATCGCCCATACGCCACGTGGAATAGCCCGTCGCCGCGCCGCCGTGCTGCCAGGTCGCGCGGAACCAAGAGATCTCCCCCAGCCGCCCGCCGCACACCCGGCGCAGCACCGGCCCGAGGGCTTGTCCGAGCGAACTCTGGTCCTCTTGGTGCTCGATGCCACCAATGTACACGACGGGTCAACCCCCTTCGCGCGCGCCCATTCCGTCCACACCCCGACAGAGTGCGACCACCTGCTCCACGCTCAACGCTTCGGGCCGGTGGGTCGCCAGCACGCCCTCGGGCAGCTCCAACCCCCCCGCGTTCAGGCGTTTGAGCGTCGAGCCGAGCTGCTTCCGGCGCTGGGCAAAAATCTCGGCGACGAGTTCGGCGAGCCTGGGCCACCGGTCCGGGTCCGGCTCGAGCGGGTCCGGGCGACGCCGCACTGAGACCATCGCGCTGGTGATTTCTGGGCGCGGCCAGAAACACTCGGGCGCGAGCGTCGCGACGCGCTCGACGGTGCCCAGCGCCTGCGCGATCACGGAGATCCCGCCGTACGCCTTAGGCGTCGCCGGGCCCGCGAGCAGGCGGTCGGCGACCTCCTTCTGGATCGTCACAAACTGACCCTTGCACGCGGGCCACTTGGTCAAGAGCGTCAGCATGAGCGTGGTCGCCGCGCCGTAGGGGAGATTGGCGACGAGCGTGAACGGACGCCCGTCGAGCGCGCGTGCGACGTCTTCGCTCAGCGACTTGCCCCGCCCGAGGCAGTCACCCTCGACGAGCGAAAACCGCGATTCGCCCTCGAACCGGTCCCGCAACAGCCCGGCGAGCCCCGCGTCGAGCTCGCACGCGATGACCTCGCACCCTGCGTCGAGCGTGACCTCGGTGAGCGCGCCCGTGCCGGGCCCCACCTCGAGCACCAGATCGCCCGGGCCCACGCCCGAGGTTTCTACCAGCCGGCGCGCCAAGTTCTGGTCGATCAGGAAGTTCTGCCCGAGGCTCTTCCGCGGCGACATCCCACGCTCGGCGAGCAGCTCTTTGATCTCGGTCAGCGTCTGCGCCATCGGGCCGGCTCGCTCCTGTTCACTCATCGGTCCGCACGCCAAAGCGGGCGCGGCTTACGGGTCGATCTTGCACGCCGACTCGGCGCCGGGGCCCAGCGTCAGCGCGTTCTTGCCCTGCTTCTTCGAGCGCATCGCCAGCTCGTCGGCGCGCGCCAAGAGTGACTCCGCCTCCGTCCCGTCCCACGGGTACGTCGCCAGTCCGCCCGAGATCGTCAGCGTCCCCTGCGCCTCGGCACCGAGCTTGGGGAACCGGTGCTCGCAGATCTGCTTCTGGAACCGGCGCGCGATCGTATAGACAGAATCCGGCGGCTTGGACACCGCGCTGCGCGGACCCGACGGCTCGTAGAACACCACCGCGAACTCGTCGCCCCCGATCCGGCAGACCCGGTCCGACGGGCGGATCACCGAGTTCATCAGCCGCACCGTCTCGATCAGGATCTCATCGCCCGCGGTGTGCCCGTACTTGTCGTTGTATGCCTTGAAGTTGTCGATGTCGAAGACCATCACCGTCATCGGCAGGCGCGCCCCGCGGACCTGGTCGATCGCGGCGCGCAGATACCGGTCGAAGTACCGCCGGTTCCACGCGCCCGTGAGAGGATCGGTGAACGCCGCCTCGCGCAGGCGCCGCTGCTGCTCGAACAGGCGGACCCACGCGCCGAGCCAGGCGGCTTCGGCTTCGAGCGCAGCCCGGAAGCCGGCGTTGCCTGCTTCGTCGTCCGTCGCGCCGTTGACCACCAGGTCGCCCAGGCGGACCGCCCCGGCGTGGACGGGCACGACAAGCGGGCCCTCGCCGCGGGCGCCCGCGCCGGCGGGCTCGTACGAAATATCGTCGCGCCCGATGCGCGCCCGGATCGACCGCAGCGCCTCGGGCACGGGGTCGCGCCCCGCGAGCGCCGTCTCGATGACGGCGGTGTCCGCCGGGGATCCCGCGGGAATCGGCGGGCGCGGCGCATCGGGCGCCGCGGGTGCCGAACGCCGCTCGGGGGCACGCGTGTCTTCGGGGTCCGCGGCAGGCGCCTCGGCGCCGGCCCGGTCGCGTTCGTCAAACACCGCGTCGAGCACGCGGGCGAGGTCCTCGCCCGTGCTCGACGGGTCGATCATGCCGTCGTACCCCTGGGCCGCGTCGCCGGTGCCGGCGAGGAGGATCGCCGCGTCGGGCGAGACGGACCGCAGCGCGCCGAGAAACGCGTCGCGTTCGGCGCCCTCGGGCTCGGCTTCGGGCGCGACCACGACGACGTCCCGCGTGGGCGAGAGCGCGTCGATCGGGTCCGACAGCTCGCCCACGGCGTCCATCGAGTCCGCCGCCCGAATCAGCTCGACCGTCCGATCGCGGCGCAGCGATTGATCCAGCCCGGTGCGACCCACGAGGATCACCCGGCGCAGCGCGCGCGGCTCGGATTCTTCACGTCGGTCTGTGCTCACGGGCGGCGGCCCTTCCCATCTTCGGCCAGCAGCATCGTCAACTCGTCGTTGCTCAACAGATGCTCCGTCGTCGGCTCGGCGTCGTCGCCCTCGGGGATCGGGGGCAGCGGCTCGTCCGCCGCGATCAGGCGGAGCATCGGGGACCCGGCGGCGCGCGACGCTGGCTCGGCGGGCGCAAACGGGTCGATGTCGTCGCGGGGTGACTCCTCTGCCTGATCTACGAACGCCCGCAACGGCGGGTTCGCCCCGGGCTCGTAGATCCACCACGCTGCCCCGGGGGCGTACCGCTCGGCGGCACGCATCACACGCCGCGCTGGGGCCACCGAGTCGGCGTCGGCGATGAGCAACACCCGACGCTCACGCCCGCGCCGGCAGAGCTCGGCGAGGGCCGCGTGCGGGCTCGAGACCACGCGGGGCGTCAGCCCGTGGCGCCCCAGCGCTTCGAGCAGCGACGGCTCGGGCTCGCGCCCCGCCCCGACCACCACGACGCAGCGCGCGACCGCGGGCCGCGCGGGGGTGCCGCCGGAGTCGGTTGCGTCGTGTTCGGGTCGTGCTGGCATGCGCAAAGTCTACCGCGCCCCGGCGGGCGCCCACGGTGGACCGTCCGAAACCGGCGATTGCTGACGAAGATGCCGCGTCCGAGAAGCGAGAAAGAGCCCCCCGCCAGGGTCACCACGCCCCGAGCAGCGCGTCGGCGGCCCGGGCGGCGCCGTCGCTGGGGCCGAGGGTTGCCAGGGAATCATGCATCACGGCGCGCCGATCGGCGTCCGCGAGCAGCGCGAGGACCGTCTGGGCGTGGTCGGTCATGTTCCGATCCGGCTCGACGCGGTCGGTGCAGATCATCGCTCCGCCGGCGCGGACGAGGGCGTCGGCGTTGAGGCGCTGGTGGTCGTCGGCGTGGTGCGGGAAGGGGAGGAAGACCGTCGGGGTGCGCGAGGCCCACGCCTCGGCGACCGATCCGGCCCCGGAGCGTGCGATCGCGAGGTCCGCCGCGCCCCAGGCGTTTCCGATGGAGCCGAGGAACGCGAGGGTGCGCGCGGGGACGCCCGCGCGTTCGCACGCCGCGGCGGTATCGGTCTCCGACCGGTCGCCGGTGAGGTGGAGGATCTGCCACCCGCCGGCGCGGAGCGCGTCGGCGTGGGCCTCGACGAACGCGCGCACGAGCGCGTTAACCGAGCGAGCGCCCTGGCTGCCGCCCGAGACGAAGAGGGTTGGGCGCTCGGGGTCGAGACCGAGAGCAGAACGGCAGGCGCGCGCGTCGCCGGGTGGCAACGCCTCGGCGCGCACGATCGGGCCGACGGGGTCCCACGCGTGCCCGGCGGCGGGGCAGGCCGTGATGACGCGGGCGGCGCGCTTCGCGACCCACCGGTTCGCCCGCCCGGGGACGGCGTCGAGGTTCACCAGCGCCACCGGCACGCCCTCGGCGCGGGCGGCCCGGACCGCGGGCGGGCAGACGAACCCGCCCATCGCGATCAGACGGACGTCGCCGTGGGCGCACGCCGTTTGCAGGTGCGCCCGGGCTGCGCGCACGGACGGGCCCCACGATGTTGCGAACCGGAGCAGCCCGGCGGGCGAGGTCACGAAGGGCTTGGCGGGGAGTGCCTCATACGGGCGGTCGCGCTCGCTCAGGATCTTCGCGTCGATGGCACGGTCCGAGACGAGCCAGGAGAAGCGGGCGCCCGGGTCGCGCGTTGCGAGTTCCTCGGCGATCGCGAGCGCGGGGAAGATGTGCCCGCCGGTGCCGCCGCCGGCGAAGAGGTAGGTTGTGGTTGGTGGGTGGGTCATGCGAAGGAGGCAGGGTAGAAGCCCAAGACCCCTCACCCCGACCCTCTCCCCGGGAGGGAGAGGGAGGAAGAAAATCCCTCACCCCGGCCCTCTCCCCCAAGGGGAGAGGGGGGAAGACAACGCGGCTACTCGTACGCCGCGGGGATGGGTGTGATGCGCACGCGCGGCTTGACGCGCCGTGGGACGACGATCTCGGCCGGTTCGTATGTCTCTCCAATTTCACCGTCGGCGAGGTCGGGGTCGTCGAGGTCGTCGGCCTTGGTTGCGTCAGCATCGTCCGCGTGTTCTTCGGCGTGCGCAGCCGGGCGGTCGATCGCGACGACGACGCCCAGCATCATCGCGGTGAGGATCCACCCGGTGCCGCCGCTGGAGATCATGGGCAGGGCGATGCCCTTGGTCGGGCCAAGGCCGGTGACGACGACGAGGTTGATGCACGCCTGCAGGCCCACGGTCGCCGTCACACCCAGGGCGACGAGCTTGAGCACGGGTGACTCGGTCCGGCGAACGATGCCGATCATGGTCCAGAGCAGCACGGCGTAGAGCATGATCACCAGCGTGGCGCCGGCGAGCCCGAGTTCCTCGCAGATGATGGCGAAGAGGAAGTCGGTCGTGTCCTCGGGCAGGTACCCAAATTTCTGCAGCCCGTGCCCGAGCCCGCGCCCGAACGGGCCGGCGCCCGAGACGGTGGTCATGGACTGGATCATGTGGTACCCGTCGCCCTGCGGGTCGGCGAAGGGGTCGAGGAAGCTGGTGATGCGGCGTAGGCGGTAGGGCGATTCGATGATCGCGAAAACCAGCCCGGCGCCGGCGACGGGGACGAACATGAGGAAGTGCCACAGGCGCGCGCCCGCGGCGAGCAGCACGAGGCACGCGACCACGCCCATCAGGAACCCGGTGCCCAGGTCCTCGAGCACCACGAACCCGGCGACGGCGCCGATCGCGACCAGTGCCGGCACGAGCCCGAAGAAGAATTTGCGGAGGCGGTTGTCCGCGTCGAGCGCGCAGACCCCGGCGTACCACGCGACCAGCGGGATCAGCCCCCACTTGGCGAGCTCGGAGGGTTGGAACGACTCGAGCCCGGGCATGCGGAGGTTGACCCAGCGGGCCGATCCGTTGACCTCGCGCCCGATGACGGGCCAGTAGACGCTTGAGAGGACCACGACAAGCGCCGCGGTGCCCGCGAGCAGGGCGATGGTGCGGCGCTTCGGGTCGGCCATCGACGCGGAGGCGCGCCCGGCGAGGCGGCGGACGGGCATCCAGCTGGCACCGAACATCGCGAGGACGGCGACGCACATGTACGCCGTCGATCGTGAGAGGATGATCGACTTGGGCGTGACGCCCGAGGCTTGGGACGCGGCGACGGGGTCGGCGCCGGGCTCGAGCGGCTGCACGCCCATCTTGGCGCTGGACACCATGACCACCCCGATCGTGAGCAGGGCAATCGCGCACACCATGACCATCTGCCCGGGGCGGAGCATGGAGTGGTCATCGGGCGGGGGCGCTGGGCGGGTGCAGATTCTGCGTGGGCGCCCTGATGCTCGCGAAGACCCCTCACCCCGGCCCTCTCCCAAAGGGGAGAGGGTGGAAGATCACGCCAGCGGCAGGCTGACGCGGCGTTCGAGCTGGTCGATCGGGCGGGCGATGAGGTCGTAGCCGTCCGAGCCGACGATGACGCACCGGACCAGCTCGCCCGGCGCGAGCGGCTCGACGGATTCGACGTGCGTGATCGGGTCGATCTGCGGGGCCTGGAAATACGTCCGCCCCTGCGCCATGCTGCCCTCGCCCGCGGCCCGGTCGATCAGCACGTCGAACCGGCACCCTGTCTCGGTCGGCTTGTCGGGGTCGAACTGTTCGGCGAGGTAGGCCGTCTGCTCGAACGCGATCCGCTGCTGGAGCTCCATGATCTCGTCGTGGCGGCGCTGCTTCACCTCGGCGGGCACGGCCAGCTTCGGATCCGTCTCCATCCGACCCGCGACGGTGCCCTCCTCGCGGGAGTATTGGAAACACCCGACGGCGTCGAAGCCCACGGCGTCGATGAACTCCAGCAACGCTTCGTGGTCCTGCTCGGTCTCGCCCGGGAAGCCGGTGATGAAGGTCGTGCGGATCGCCATGCCCGGGATGCGTTCGCGGAGCTTCTCGCAGAGGGTGAGCTGGTGCTGGGCGGACACGCCGCGGCGCATGGCGGTGAGCATCGCGTCCGAGCCGTGCTGGAGGGGGATGTCGATGTAGGGCAGCAGGATGCCCTCGTCGACGAGCTTGGCGAAGGCGTCGATGATCTCGTCGGTGAAGTTTGACGGGTAGGCGTACATCAGGCGGACCCAGCCGGCGCCGCCTTCGGCGCGGACGGCGTCGGTCACGGACCGCAGCAGCTTGGGGAGGCCGGCGCCGAACAGCCCGTCGCTCGCGCCCTGCGTCATGCCGATGCCGAGGTCGTCGCCGTAGCTGGTGGTGTCCTGCCCGATCAGCAGCAGCTCATGGGCGCCGTCGCGGATCAGCTCGCGGGCTTCGGACGCGGCCTGATCGACGGGCTTGGAGCGCATCTTGCCGCGGATGGAAGGAATCGTACAGAACGCGCAGTTCTGGTTGCAGCCCTCGCCGATGCGGAGGTACGCGTAGTGGCGGGGCGTGAGGCGGAGGCGGGCGCTGTCGGACTCGAAGTAGCCGATGCCCTTGCCGTCTTTGCCGTTGACGGTCAGGCCGACCGTGTCCTTGCCCAGCTCGCGCGCCTTGAGCAGCGCGTTGGAGGCGATCCAGTAGGGCGGCGCGTCGGCGGCGACGTCCGACCGGTCGGCTTTGGGCCCGGCGACTGCTTCGACGACGTGGTCGCGGTCGAAGACGCCGATCATCGCGTCCACGCCGGGCGCCCATTCGAGGATCTTGGCGCGGTGACGCTGGACGAGGCACCCGGCGACGACGACTCGCTTCGCCTCGCCGCGGGCTTTGGCGGCCAACGCGTCGTGGATGACGCCCAGGGATTCTTCCTTGGACGCTTCGAGGAAGCCGCAGGTGTTGATGATGATGGCGTCGGCAGGCGTGACGCGGCCGGCAGTGGCGCTGGCGTCCTGCTCGGACCCGGCGACCGAGAGGTCGTCGTGCTCGCAGTCGTCCATCGCCTCGGCCGACACCGGCACCAGCCCGGCCTCGGCGAGCAGGCCCAGCATCTTCTCCGAGTCCACGAGGTTCTTGGGGCACCCCAGCGAGACGAGCGAGACCGTCTGGATCTCGCCCGTGTCGGGCCCGGTCGCGGGTTGGTCGAGGGTCTGGTCCATCGCGGGGGGATGGTAGACGCCGACCGGAGGGGGACTTGCGGCGTGCGCCCCCGGGCGATCACCTTCTCCGGAGCGGAGGGCTTCCAGCCCTCCGAGATTCGATCGG
>BQJQ01000063.1 GCA_021604785.1 Phycisphaeraceae bacterium | reverse complement strand
CAAGGGGCCCGACGGTCAGCCCGTCACCCTCATGGGCATCGCCGACGCCCAGCAGATCACCACCCAGGTCGTGGGCGTGAACCCGGCGTTCCAGGTCGTCTTCCCCATGATGGACGGCACCCGCGACCTCGACCAGATCGTCACCGAGGTGGGCCGCGGGCTGACGCGTGAGATGCTCGAGGGGTTCGTCGCCCAGCTCGATCGGGCCGTCCTGATCGAGGGCCCGGCCTTCGACGCCCTGCTCGCGGATGTCCGCAGCAAGTTCGATGAGTCGGACACCCTCCCCCCCGGCACCACCGCCGCCTTCGCCGACGCCCTGGTCGATCAGGCGCACGAGGGCAAGGCGACCGACGAGCAAAAAGCCGCCGAGGGCCCCGAGAAGCTGGGCCAGACCATGGACGCCTGGATGACCCAGGCGACCGAGCAGCTCAAGCTCGCCCCGGCCGAGACCCTGCCCAAGGCAATCATGGTCCCCCACATCGACTACCCCCGCGGGTGGATCAACTACGCCGCCGGGTGGGGCCGTCTCCGCGGGCTCGACGCCCCGGATCGCGTGATCGTCCTTGGCACCAACCACTTCGGCACGTCCACCGGCGTCTGCGCCTGCGGCAAGGGGTACGAGACCCCCCTGGGCACCACCCCCGCCGACGACAGGCTCGCCAAGGCCCTCGAGTCCAAGCTCGGCGCCGATGCCAACGCCAAGCTCTACGAGCACCGGTTCGACCACGAGAACGAGCACTCCATCGAGCTTCAGATCCCCTGGATTCAGCGGATCTTCGGCACCGACGTCCCCGTCTTCGCCGCCCTCGTCCACGACCCCGCCGTCAACAACGGCGAGTCCTACGACGGCAACGGCGTGGACCTCGACCAGTTCGTGGACGCGATGAAGGAGTCCCTGGGCGAGCTTGGCGGGCGGACGCTGATCGTCAGCTCGGCGGACCTCTCGCACGTGGGCCCGGCGTTCGGCGACAAGCAGAACACCGCCGGCGACGACGACGAGTCCAAGGGCTTCCGCGACCACGTTGCCCAGCACGACCGCGAGATGCTCGAGATGGTCAAGGCGGGCAAGGCCGAGGACCTCGTCGGGTCCATGGCGTGGCAGCAGAACCCGACGCGGTGGTGCTCGTTGGGCAACATCGTCGCGACGATGCAGATCGCCCAGGCCGAGGGCGCGGACATCATCTCCTACGCCGCCGCGGTCGATCCCAACGGGCAGGCGATGGTCTCGTCGGCCTCCTTGGTGATGGCCTGACCCCCCGGTTCGGGCGATGATGGCCCTCTGGGACTGGATCCAGCTCGCCGCCGGGCTCGCGCTGGGCGTGGGCGGGTTCTACGTGCTTCGGTCGAGTCGGACGCGGGGGGATGCCGTTCAGCCGCGGCCGCTGCCTTTCGGCGCCTGGTCGCCGAGCGTGCCGACGCGGTACGCGATCGGGATCTCGCTCCTGCTCGGTGCCTATCACCTTGTCGCGTATGCACTTCCGGACACATGGGTGCCGCTGAAGGTGCCCCTGGACAGGTTCTGGATCCTCGCCTCGGCTCTGACGCTGGCGGTGGGGGTCTCGATCCTGATCGACTTCCTCGACGGCGACGCCCCCCTGATCGAGGAAATAGACCCCCCGAGTGACGATCCGGAGGGGCACTGACACCCCGTGGGCCCGCCGCGGTGCGTCACAGGAGTGTCACGGGGCGGCCCAAACCCGGACCCGCGGCCCCGCCGTTTCGTACGGTGGTCATGACGCGGGCCCGCGAGCCCGCCCTTCGGTACGATCCGCCCCCCATGGCATGAGCCGGGGGTGAGCCGGCCGCGACGCGGCCAGGAGTGTGTGCGATGCCTGCATCGAACGTGTGCTGGGGTGTGGAGATCGGGGCGGGCGCGATCAAGGCGATCAAGCTCGAACTCGAGGGCGACCAATTCAACGTCCTCGACTTTGCGATCGTGAACCACTCCAAGGTGCTCTCGACGCCCGAGCTCGACCAGGAAGACGCGACCCGCGTCGCGCTGGGCGCGCTGACGAACCAGGTGGACCTCTCGGGCGCGCAGATCGCGATCTCCGTGCCCGGACACCAGAGCTTCGCCCGCTTCGCCAAGCTCCCGCCCGTCGAGCCCAAGAAGGTGCCCGACATCGTCAAGTTCGAGGCGGTCCAGCAGATCCCCTTCCCGCTCGAAGACGTCGAGTGGGACTACCAGACGTTCGTTTCGCCCGACTCTCCCGACGTCGAGGTCGGCATCTTCGCGATCACCCGCCAGCGGATCATGGAGCGTCTGAACATGCTCACCGACGTGGGGCTCACGCCCGACGTCGCGACGATCTCACCCGTGGCGGCGTACAACGCGCTCGCGGTGGATCTTGAGTTCACCTCGGACACCGCGGGCACGATCATCCTCGACGTGGGCACCGTCGCGACGGACCTGATCATCGCCGAGGCCGGGCGCGTCTGGGTGCGGACGTTCCCTATCGGCGGGCATCAGTTCACCGAGGCGCTCGTCAACGCGTTCAAGATCTCGTACGGCAAGGCCGAGAAGCTCAAGCGCGAAGCCGAGCAGACCAAGCACGCCCGCCACGTCTTCCAGGCGATGCGCCCCGTCTTCGGCGACCTCGTGCAGGAAGTGCAGCGGTCCATCGGGTTCTACCGCTCGGTCCACCCGGACACGGACCTGAAGCGGCTCGTCGGGCTGGGCTCGACGTTCAAGCTCCCCGGGCTCCGCAAGTACCTCAAGCAGCAGTTGCAGCTCGATGTGTACCGCATGGAGCAGTTCAAGAAGCTCTCGGTGGACGGCCCGCGCGCCGGCGAGTTCCAGGCCGCGACGCTCAACCTGTGCACCGCGTACGGGCTGGCGCTGCAGGGGCTGGACCACGCGGCGCTCAAGGCGAACCTGATGCCCGTCACGGTGCTGCGTGAAGCGATGTGGAAACGCAAAGTGCCGTGGTTCGCGGCCAGCGCCGGCATCGCCGCGGCCGCCGCGGGCGCGATGTTTATCCGCCCGCTGATGGATTCGTCTAAGTTCACCGCCGCCGAGCAGCCCCGGGTGCTCACGGAGGTGTCCCGCGACGCCAGGACCCTGCGCAGCGCCGCCGAGGAAGCGGGCGTGACCGGGTCCGCATCGCCCGACCTCCGCGCGTCGAGCATCGTCGGGCTGCTGTCCGACCGGGGCGTGTACGCCCGGATCCTCGACGACACCGGGCTGATCCTCTCCTCCGCGTCGCAGGGCGCGCCGGGCGGGGGCACGCCGATCGCGGTGGCGTCCATGAACACGACCTTCGTGCCCTCGGGCAAGGCATCGGCCTCGGCGCCGGTAGACACGTACTCGGACCCCCGCGGCGGCCAAGATGACTGGCGCACGGGCGGCGGTGGCGGGATGCAGGCGGCCGCGCCGGGGCGGCCCGCCCCCATGGGTGGCATGGCCGCGGACGTCGCCGAGCGTCTCGATGGCAAGCGGTACGTCCGCGTCGAGACTGTCTTCGAGACGACGCTGCCCGAGAGGCAGGCCCGTCAGCACATGAAGGACACCGTCGAGGCCTGGCTGCAGGCGAACGAGAAGCGCGAGGGTGTGGAGTACGACATCGTGATCTCCGACCAGCGCGAGCCGTGGATGTTCGCGATGGGCGAGGCGCCCGGCGGGCGCACAACGTCCGCCGCGGGGCGTGGCGTGCGCGGGACGCCCGTCCGGGGTACGGCGGTCGGTTCGGGCGGCAGCTCGGGCTCGGGCGATGTGAGCCGCATCGCGCCGCTCGAGAAGCCGACCGACGAGACCACGATCGCAGGCACGTTCACGGTGGTCTGGTACGCATTGCTCGACAACGAGACCAAGGGAGGCGAGTCGTGAAGGGTGTCATCGGCTGGATCAAGGGGCATCTGCTCATCGTCGTCTCGGTCGTGCTGATCGCGATCTTCCTGCCCGCGGGCTTCGTGGGCGCAGGGATCTGGAACGGCAAGATCAAGGCGGCGGCCGAGGAGACGTTCAAGAAGCAGGAACGCGACCTCGCGCAGCAGGAACGCGTGCAGTACTCGGTGCCCGCGGTGTTCGATGGCGAAGCCGCGATCGAGGAGACCCGCGCGCCCAACCGGCGGGTGACCGAGTTCTTCGCCGCCGAGAAGCAGGCACGCGAGGAGCAGGTCACGCAGATCGTCGAGCGAGCGACCGAGCTCAACCGGACCGGGCACGAGCTGCTGGTGGAAGGGCTCTTCCCCGAAGCGCCCTCGGAGCGCGTCAAGCGTGACCTGCTGCTCGAAATGGTGCGCCGGCTCACGACCGACGCGCAGCGGCTCAGCGCGTACGACGACCTGGTCCGCCGGCTCGGCGCCGGGCTGCCGCCCGAGCCCGAGGAGGTAGGTGCGATCCTCGCGGACGCCGAGACCAAGGCCGTCGAGCGGCGCGGCATCTTCCAGGGCTCGAATGAGAAGCTCGAACCGGGCGAGCAGGAAGAGATCCGCGAGGAGCTCGCGGGCCAGCGGATCGGGCTTTACGCCGGGCACGCGGGCGACCTGACGTTCTACGTCGTCCCGGGCCTTTTCGAGCCGGGCAAGGCGGGCGCGAACACCGGGCAGGCCGCGTACTCGATGCGCCCCGGGCCGGGCGCCCAGCTGCCGAGCGAGCAGCAGGCGTTCACGTGGCAGTGGGATTTTTGGGTCGTGCAGGACATCCTCCGCGCCGTGGCGCTGGCCAACGAGGGCACCGCCGGGCGCCCCGTCGGCGTGCCCGATGCGCCGATCAAGCGGGTGGACTCGATCGAGGTCGGGGCGCTCGTGCTCGGTGCCTCCGGCGACGATTCCTCCCGGCGCTCGCGATCGGGCGAGAACACCGGGCCCGCGACCTACACGGGTCGCCTGGGCGAGAAGAACTCCGAGTACGACGTCCGGATGGTCTCGATGGACGTGATCGCGGCCCCCGCGAAGCTGCCCATGCTCGCCGACGCGCTGTCGCGGGTCGGGTTCATGACCATCACCGACGTGGACGTCACGCGCATCGACCCCTGGTCGGAGATCGAGGCCGGGTACTACTTCGGCAGCGAGCCCGTCGCCCACGTGCACCTTGAGATCGAGACGGTCTGGCTCCGCTCGTGGACGGGCCCGGTCATGCCGGCGACGGTCCGCGAGGCGTTGGGTGTCGTGCTGCCCAAGGCGGACACGGGTGAAACAACAGAAGACGGCGACGAGGGCCCGTGAGCCCGCAGCGCACGTCAGCGTGAACACGTTTGAGATCGCGCCCCACGGCGCGCACACACGAGGCAAGCCATGAAGATCAAGGGCATCAACCCGATCGAGAAGCACGTCGAGAAGCTCGTTCTCCTCGTCGTCGGCGTCGTCTTTCTGGGCGTTGTCGCCATGCAGTTCCTGGTCAGCCCGAACCAGGTCGAGGTCGGGAGTGGCCGCACGGCGAACCCCGATGAGATCTACGGCGTCCTCCAGGAACGCGCCGAGAAGCTCCAGGCCCAGATCGATGACCCGAGCCCGAACCTCCCCGAAGTTCAGCGCGCCAACCTGCTCGAGGCGTACGAAGCCGGCGTCTCCTCCACCCCTTCGGTCGCCCCGACGATCGCGACCTGGCTCGAACGCCCCTCGGGCATCGAGAACCTGGGCGGCGGCGCCATCGAGATCAACATCGCGAACGGACCCGTCCGCGCGATGGCCGTCCCGGCGCCGGGCGCCCCGATCGCCTTCGCGCAGTGGAACACGCTCGACCCGTTCGCCGCGAACGCGTGGCCCGGCCTGGCCGGGATAGGCGATGGCCCGGCGGACTTCGTCGGGGTCTCCATCGAGACCGCCTTCCCCGGTGCCGAGCTCATGAAATCACTCTCCGAGGTCGGCGAGGGCGAACGCCCGGTCCCCCGCAAGCTCTGGCAGCGCGGCGGGCTCGCGATCCTCGATGTCGAGGTCGAGCGCCAGCAGCGCACCGCCGACGGCGGGTGGTCCGACCCCCAGCCCGTGCACACCGCCGGTCCCGACGCGCTGGCTGAGCTCTCGCCCGAGCCCGACCCCGAGGTGCTCATGACGCTCGTCCGCGACGTTGCCGAGTCCCCCAAAATCGTCATCAACCCCGCCTACCCGCCCACCATCTCGGGCGACGCGTGGACGGCCCCGAGCGAGTCGCTCACCCGCGCCGATCGCTGGGCCAACGAAGCCGAGGCGGACCGGATCCGCGCCCGCATCGCCCAGATCGAGGACGAGATGGGCTCGGGCGGTCGCCGCACCACGTCCGCACGCCCCCCGGACCGCACCGGCGGCGTCAGCGACCCGCGGTCCACCCCGCCCGCGCGCAACAACCCGCCCGCGAACAGCACGAACACGCAGGACGAGTCCCGCCGCCGCCAGATCGAGCAGCTCGAAAAGCGGCTCGCAGACCTCGGCTTCGGCCCCGAGGACGACAACGATCGCAACGCCGGGCGGAACACCCGCACCCGCAGCTCGGACGCGCCCGAGCTGCTCGCGTCCGAGTCGGTCGACGTATGGGCCCACGACCTCAACGCCGAGCCCGGCGAGACCTACCGGTACCGCGTACGCGTGGTGCTCAACAACCCGCTCTACCAGCAAAACGCCGTGCTCGATCCCGACGACGCGTCCCAGCAGGCCCTCGCCGACGACGCCGTCACCCGGGGCGACTGGTCCACCTGGACCGAGCCCGTGGACGTCCCCAAGCGGTCCTACCTCTTCGTGACGGGCGTGAGCACCGGCGACGCCTTCTCGGGATCTACCCGCGTCTCGGGCGAGGTCTACGCGATGTACTACGGGTATTACCGCAAGAGCCCGTTCACGCTCGAGCTGGGCGACGCCGTCCAGACGACCGCGTCCCTCCCGGACACGCTGGTCCTCTTCGACACTGCCCGCGTTCAGGAGACCGAGGCCGAGCGTCTGCTCGAAGACCTGGCCCGCCGCCAGGAGCAGGCGGGCGATGACCGGTCGTCCTCCGGGGCCGTGGTCGTCGATGTCGTCTTCCCCGAGGGGGCCACGCCCGTCGCCGGCACGCTCCCGATGGCCTACGACGCCGCCCTGGTCGATGTGACCCAGTCCATGGTCGAGGTTCGCGAGGCGGCTCTGGGCCAGGACGCACGGGCCCTCGTCGAGGCGGTCTTCCGGGCCGCCGACGGCTCGCTGATGGTCCGCACCGTGGGCGAGGACTCGGGCCCGGTCTACAGCCGGGTGGACGCCTCGGCCCGCCGAGGGGCCCGCCTGCCGCTCGAGCGGGTCGTCGCCGACGCGTCCGACGCCCCGGCGTGGTCCAATCCGACGGGCTCGGGCCGAGACGACAACCCGCGGATGGCGCCTTCGGGCGGCCAGGATCACCGTGCCGACCCGCGCGACGGTCCGTGAATGTCAGAAAGTCGCGCAATCGCCTGCCCGATTCCGCCCGGCCGAGGGGCCTTTTCTCAAGAACGAGTCCCGAGGGTGCCATTTCCGGGCGCCCGCGCTTGACGAACAGCAGAGAGGCCCTAAGTATCCCCTCGCCTCTCAACCGAGGCCTGTCCTCAAACCGGGTGACCCCGGGGAGAGGGCGACTACCTTGACAAGTGGATGATGACGAGCGATATCCGCCCCACTTTTTGGGTCGGCAGAAGCGTGGTTCGCCACGCCGCCTGTCGGTCCTCCGTCTTGATGGGGCGGATCAATGTAGAAGATCGAGTGATCTCGAAAGCGTCTTTTGCTGGCGCTCGGATCGGTCCATCGGGATAGCCCCGGGGACAGCCTTTGGTGCGGAACCTCACGTTACGGGTTCGGCCTTTGGTGATCTGAGCAGTTTCACCTGCACGTGGACGTCGGAGGCTCGGCCTGTTTATCAGGTCGTGTTCGTCGGCGGCGACGGGTAGGTGTGACCAAGCCAGAAAGGGCACACGGCGGATGACTTGGCGTCAAGAGGCGATGAAGGACGTGGTAACCTGCGAAAAGTCCTGGGGAGCTGGTAAACGAGCTGTGATCCAGGGATGTCCGAATGGGGAAACCCGGCCCATTAGGGTCATCGCACACTGAATGCATAGGTGTGCGAAGCGAACGTGGGGAACTGAAACATCTCAGTACCCATAGGAAAGGAAAGCAACAGCGACTCCGTGAGTAGCGGCGAGCGAAACCGGATTGATGTGAACCCCGTGAGCACGTTGGAATGCGTGGCCGCAGAAGGTGAAAGCCCTGTAGCGGGATGTAACATCTCAGCCCTTGAGTAGGTTCGGGCTCGTGAAACCCGGATTGAACATGGAAGGTCCACCTTCCAAGGCTAAGTACTCCTTGACGACCGATAGCGAATCAGTAAGGTGACTGAAAGTTGACAAGCACCCCTATGAGGGGAGTGAAAGAGTCCCTGAAACCGTGTGCCTACAAGCGGTCGGAGCCCTTCGGGGTGACGGCGTGCTTTTTGCATAATGAGCCCGCGAGTTAGCCTCTGCGGCGAGCCTAAGGACCCCCGGTCCGGAGGCGGAGCGAAAGCGAGTCTGAACAGGGCGTTCAGTCGCAGGGGCTATACACGAAACCTGTGTGATCTACCCATGGCCAGGGTGAAGGTGGGGTAAGACCTGCTGGAGGCCCGAACCGGTTATCGTTGAAAAGATATCGGATGAGCTGTGGGGAGGGGTTAAAGTCCAATCAAACCAGGAGATAGCTTGTTCTCTCCGAAATAACTTTAGGGTTAGCCTCAGGTGGCAACAGTTGGGGGTAGAGCTACTGGATCGGCGGAGGGCCCTACCCGGGTACCCCATCGAACCAAACTCCGAATACCAACTGCCAAGGCCTGGGAGATAGACCGCGAGTGACAATATCCGTGGTCAAAAGGAGAAGAATCCAGACCGCCGGCTAAGGTCCCAGATCTCAGCTTAGTTCATAAGGAAGTCAGATTGCCGTGACATCCAGGATGTTGGCTTAGAAGCAGCCACCATTTAAAGAGTGCGTAATAGCTCACTGGACGAGGAATCTGGCGCCGATAATGATCGGGAATAAGCTGAGAACCGAAGCCGCGGACTTCGAAAGAAGTGGTAGGAGAGCGTTGTTCGGGCGGTGAAGCGACTCGGAAACGGGTCGTGGAGCGCGAACAAGTGCATATGCGGGCTTGAGTAACGATAAAGAGGGTGAGAATCCCTCTCGCCGTAAGCACAAGGTTTCCTGGGGAAGGTAAATCCGCCCAGGGTTAGCCGGGACCTAAGGCGAGGCTGAAAAGCGTAGTCGATGGATAGCAGGTTAATATTCCTGCGCTTGCTGGGTAACGGATCATGAATGTCCCCCGCCTTACCGGATTGGTAGGCCTTCGGGCCGTGGGGGGTTGAAGTGGTTCCTAGAAAAAACCAGCTTACCCGTACCAAAACTGACACAGGTGTGCGAGGCGAATAGCCTCAGGCGCTCGAGAGAACGGTCGTGAAGGAACTAGGCAAAATCACCCCGTACGTTCGCAAGAAGGGGGCCCTTCGGGGCGCAGAGAAGAGGCTCTAGCAACTGTTTATCAAAAACACAGCACTGTGCCAATTCGCAAGATGATGTATACAGTGTGACGCTTGCCCAATGCCCGAATGTCACGGAAGCAGGTTAGCTTTATGCGAAGCTTGTAACCTAAGCACGGGTCAATGGCGGCCGTAACTATGACGGTCCTAAGGTAGCGAAGTTCCTTGTCGGGTAAGTTCCGACGCGCATGAATAGCGTAATGACTGGAGCACTGTCTCCACGACCGACTCGGTGAAATAGTAGTGGCGGTGAAGATGCCGCCTACCCGCGGCAAGACGGAAAGACCCCGTGGACCTTTACTGCAGGCTCGTATTGGTCACGAGCACAAGACGCGTAGGATAGGTGGGAGGCTTTGAAGTCGGCGTTTCGGCGTTGATGGAGCCACTGGTGAAATACCACCCTTCTTGAGTTTGTGGCCTAACCCCGATTCCCTTGAACCAGGGCGGGGGACCGTGCGTGCCGGGTAGTTTGACTGGGGCGGTCTCCTCCTAAAGAGTAACGGAGGAGCGCAAAGGTCGGCTCAGCGCGGATGGAAACCGCGTTTTAGAGTGTAAGAGCACAAGCCGGCTTTACTGCGAGTCCGACAGGACGAGCAGTCTCGAAAGAGGGCTCTAGTGATCCTGCGATCGCGTGTGGAAGCGTCGTAGCTCATCGGATAAAAGGTACCCCGGGGATAACAGGCTTATCGCACCCGAGCGCCCATAGCGGCGGTGCGGTTTGGCACCTCGATGTCGGCTCATCACATCCTGGGGCTGTAGGCGGTCCCAAGGGTTCGGCTGTTCGCCGATTAAAGTGGTACGCGAGCTGGGTTCAGACCGGCGTGAGCCAGGTCGGTCCCTATCTGCCGTGGGCGTTGCAAGCTTGAGAGGAGTCAACCCTAGTACGAGAGGATTGGGTTGGACTGACCCCTGGTGATCCTGTTGCGCCGCCCGGCGCACCGCAGGGTAGCTACGTCAGGCAGGGATAACCGCTGAAAGCATCTAAGCGGGAAGCCCCCCTCGAGATCAGGCTTGCTTGCCTTGTGCGTGAGACCCCCGGAAGACTACCGGGTTGATAGGCCGCAGGTGTAAGGGCTGAGAAGTCCTCAGCTGAGCGGTACTAATGGTCGAAGGTTTGGTCACTCCTACCGGTCGCCGAAGGTGGCCGTGCGGTTCAATCTTAGATTGGATTACACGGCGTTCGTTTTCGGCGTCCCAAAGCAAGAAGCCCGTTCGCGGGCTCCGGAGAGCCAGCAAGAACGCGCGAGATCATTCAGCATCAAACGCATTGCGTCGCGGGCATCCTCGGATGTCCCTCGGCGATCGCTCGTCTCATCCCGGCGCATGCCTCTGGCATGTTCGGGAGCGGACCCGTGAAAACGGGCCGGCTTCCATTGTCGGTGACGATAGGCTTGGGGTCACACCTGTTCCCTTCCCGAACACAGCAGTTAAGCCCAAGCCGCCGATGATACTGCTTCGCGGGAAAGTAGGTTATCGCCGACTTTTGGCCCTTCTCAGGTAAACCTGGGAGGGGCCTTTTTCATGCGCCGAGCAGGCCGCGTATTTGGTACACACCCGGTACGCATGGTCTGCCGAATTCACCCCGGCCCGCCGAAACGCACGCCCGCGAGCTCGGCGGTCTCCCGCTTCCAACTTGTCAGGTCCCGTGGCTCGAATTCCGACAGCGAGGCGTGCCCGCACGCCCGCGCCATCACCCCCATCAGTTCGGCCGAAGCCCGGAAGAACCGATCGAGCCGCTTGGCTGATTCTTCCACGATCAGGCGGGCCCGCAGGTGTTCTTTCTGCGTCGCGATCCCGACCGGGCAGTTATTCGAGTTGCACGCTCTCATGCCGAGGCACCCGATCGCCTGGATCGCAGCGTTCGAGACGGCGACCGCATCCGCCCCCAGCGCCATCGCCTTCGCGAAGTCTGCCGGCGTGCGGAGGCCCCCGGTGATGACGAGCGTGGTGTCCGGGCTGACTTTATCGAGGTGCTTGCGCGCGCGAGCGCGGGAATCGTGGGGACAGAGATGTTGTCGCGGAAGATCAGGGGCGCTGCACCCGTCCCCCCACCGCGCCCGTCGAGGATGATGTACTCCGCGCTCGCGGCGAGCGCAAAGTCGATGTCGTCTTCGATGTGTTGGGCGCTCAGTTTGAAACCGATCGGGATGCCACCGGCTGCTTCGCGCACCTCGTCAGCGACACGCTTGAATTCTGCAGGTGTTCGCAGATCGGGGAATGTCGCCGGGCTGATCGCTGGCGTTCCGGGCTCAATCCCGCGCACCCTGGCGATTGTCAGGTCCACTTTTTCGCCGGGCAGGTGCCCGCCCGTGCCGGTTTTGGCGCCCTGCCCGCCCTTGAAGTGGAATGCCTGGCACTTGGCGGCCTTGTCCACGCTATACCCGAAGCCCGCGGACGCCAGCTCATAAAAGTACCGTGTATTCGCTTGTTGCTCCTCGGGCAACATGCCGCCTTCGCCCGAGCAGATGCCTGTTCCTGCGAGTTCGGCGCCCATCGCCAAGGCGATTTTCGCTTCCTTCGACAACGCCCCGAAACTCATGTCGCTGACAAACAGTGGGATTTCAAGCACCAAAGGCGTCTCCGCGCGCGGTCCGATCGTCACACGCGCATCAACCGGATGCTCGTCCAGCAGCGGCTTTGTCGCCATCTGTGCCGTGAGGATCTGCAGGTCGTCCCACCCGGGCAGGTCCTGCCGGGGCACGCCCATCGCACCCGAGGGCCCGTGATGCCCGAACTTATCCAGCCCGCTCTTGGCGAGATCCTGGATCAGATTAACGTGCGGCTCCTCGGGCGCGCCGTGCACATCGGCGTATGTCCCGAGGTACGCGTCTCGCTCGTACGGCTGCGGGTTCGCGAGCTCCCACGCGCGGATCTCGTCCTCATCCACAAGAACAGACGTGGTGCCCGAGTGATCCTCGACCCATGAAGAGAACTTGTGCAGCCGCTCATCGTTGTTGTACGCCGAGACACCGGTGTCAATTCGGTAGTCCCACCCGTGCAGCCCGCAGATAAGGTTCTCCCCCTCGACGTGCCCGTCACCCATCAACGCTCCGCGGTGCAGGCACCGCCCGTAGAGCACCGAAACCTGGTCCGTCCCGCCGCGTGTACACCGGACCACGACAAGGTCCACGTTCGCAACCACGACGTGCACAGGGGCATCCGGGTTCAGGTCGTCCCACGTAACGATCGGGATCTTCTTCATCGTGTGCTGCTCCTTTGATTCTTTCATCCGAGGGGTGCCTGTCAGCATCCTTGCCGGCCAGACTATTCGTTCGGGTTCTCGGGTATCCAGTTCGCTCACCCCAGGCGGCGTCGCATCGTCACGAGCTACACTCTGGAGGGTACAACAGCGTGCCCGAGCAAGGGGCCCGCCATGCCGACCCATACCGCCGTCCGCCTCTACGACGAGGGCGCCGAAGCCCTCCTCCAGCGCGAGTCCTACCCCGAGCACGTCACGTTGCTCCCGTCCGAGTCCGGCCGCGTCGAGCCCGGCTCGCGCCTCCGCATCATGTGGGGACAGGACATGCTCCGCGACGTGCTCGACGGCCGCTACCGCGCCGTCGTCTGCGGCGTCAACGACGCCGACAACTCCCACGGCATCGTCGCCCAGATCGTCAACCTCGTCACCACCAGTCAGTGGTCCGAGTCGTCCGTCACGAGCTACGCGAAGATGTTCGCCGAGTCCGTCTCGGTGCACGCGGCCCACGACCGCGAGCCCTACGTCCTCAAGTACGACCTCGACGGCCTCATGGTCCTCGGGCTGCTCCGCCCCAAGGGGCGCGATCACTTCACGCTGCCCGACCTCGCCCGCGGGTTCAAGACGATCTCGAAGATGCTCGCCGGCCGCACCGACCGCCTGCCGGTCTGCTCAGTCTCGTTCCTCGGCGCCCGGTCCAACCGCCTGACCACCGGCGAGGGCCCCGAAGCCCAAACCGAGCCGAGCTTCGAGGGCGTCCTCCGCACCATGTACGAGTCCGGCTTCCGCGGCGACGTCTACGCCGCCCCGCCCATGTGGAACCTCGGGCACGTCGGCGTCTTCCCCAGCTATCCCTTCCCCGCCGGGCTCGAACGCATGCGCTCGGGCAGCAGCTGATGGGCGACGCGACCCGCTTCGATCCGTCGCCGCTCATCGACCGCATGGACACGTTTGCGCGCACGCTCCCAGCAGCGGTGGGGGGCATCACCGCCGCCGAAGCCCGCTGGAAGCCCGACGATGCGTCATGGTCGATTGTCGAGATCGTCGCGCACCTCGCCGACGAAGAAACCGAGGACTTCCGCGCCCGCGTCCGCAACACCCTCGAGGACCCAGCCCGCGCGTGGGCGCCCATCGACCCCGAGGGCTGGGCGAGCGAGCGCCGGTACCTCGACCGCAAGCTCTCCGACGAACTCACCCGGTTCGCCGTCGCCCGTGCTGAATCGCTCGCCTGGCTGCGCTCACTCCCCGCCGACGCGCCGTGGACAAACACCCGCGAGCACCCGACCGCCGGCCCGCTCAGCGCGGGCGACCTGCTCGCGTCCTGGTGTGCGCACGACGCCCTGCACCTGCGGCAGATCGCCAAGCGCCTGTATCAGCTGACCCAGCGGGACGCGGGCGCCTTCAAGACCGAGTACGCCGGCGACTGGACCGCCTGAAGAATCCTCCCTCTCCGGGGAGAGGGCCGGGGTGAGGGGTCTTCTCGCGGTGCTGATCGCGCGCCGGGGCGTTCGCTACCGCGTCCACCGCTGCGCGATCGGCATCCGCCGCCCGCGTCCGAACGCGATCGACGTCACCTTGATCCCCGTCGCCAGCTGCTGCCGCTTGTACTCGTTCACGTCGATCAGCCTGCACAGCCGCCGCACCGTCGCCTCGTCGAACCCCGTCTCCGCGACGATCACCGACGCCGACTGCAGCCGCTCCACGTGCCGCTCCACCACCTCGTCGAGCACCTCGTACGCCGGCAGCGAATCCGAGTCGAGCTGATCCGGCGCCAGCTCCGCGCTCGGCGGCTTGGCGATTGTGCTCTCCGGGATCGGCGGGCGTGCAAAGCCGATCTCGTGCGCCCGATCGTTGACGTACCGTGACAGGCGATAGACCATCGTCTTGGGCACGTCCGCGAGCACCGCCAGCCCGCCGTTCATGTCGCCGTAGAGCGTGCAGTACCCGACCGCCAGCTCGCTCTTGTTCCCCGTCGTCAGCACGAGCGCGCCCGTCCGGTTGCTCAGCGCCATGATCAGCGCCCCACGCACCCGGCTCTGCAGGTTC
>BQJQ01000062.1 GCA_021604785.1 Phycisphaeraceae bacterium | reverse complement strand
GATCGGGGGGGTGGCGCTGGTCGAGACGCCCGCCGAGGCGCGGGACGCTGCCGAGCGGATGCTGGGGATGACGGTCGGGAATTTTCCGGTGGACGCGGTGCTGGTCGAGGAGAAGCTCGACATTGCGCGCGAGGTCTTCGTCTCCCAGACCATCTCCGACGCGGCCCGGGCGCCGATGATGCTCGTGAGCTTCGAGGGCGGGACGGGCATCGAGGACCGGGCCGACGAGGTGGCGAAGCTGGCGGTCGATTGCGAGGACGGCATCGACGAGGCGGCGCTTCGTGCGGCGCTGGCGGCGTCGTCTATCGAGAGTGCTCACCACGAGGGGCTGGCGGAGGCGATCCACGCGATCGCGCGCACGGCACGCGAGGTCGAGGCGCGGTCGCTCGAAGTGAACCCGCTGGTGATCACGGGTGACGGGCGCGTGATGGCCGCCGACTGCCGGGTGACGATCGACGACTACGCGGTGTTCCGCCATCCGGAGCTGGGCATCGAGATTGCGCGCGAGCTGGACCACCCGCCGACAGAGCTGGAGCGGATCGCGTACGACGTCGAGAACGCGGACCACCGGGGGACGTTCTACTTTGCGCGCCTGCCGCACGACTTGCAGACGCAGCGGGTCGTCGCGTTCCACGGGGCGGGCGGCGGGGGCAGCATGATGTCCATGGACGCGATCGTGGACGCGGGGTTCACGCCGGCGAACTTTTGCGACACATCGGGGAACCCGTCGAGCGCGAAGGTGTACGCCGCGGCTCGGATCATCCTGAGCCAGCCGGGCATAGTTGGGTATTTCGGCTCGGGTTCGGGCGTCGCGAGTCAGGAACAGTTCTGGAGTGCGTACGGGCTGGCCAAGGCGTTCCTCGAGGTGGACCTGGCGATCCCGGCGCTCATCCGACTCGGGGGCAACGCGGAGGACCGGGCGGTGGAGATCCTCGAGCACGCGTGCCGACATTTGCCGGGGCGCGTCGAGGGGCGGAAGAAGGATGACCCGCCGGCGGCGTGCGCGCAGCGGTTCGCAGCGTTGGTCGATGAGGCGGACGCGGTGCTCGACGGCGTCGCACGGCGCGTGCCCGGGTACGTCTCGGAACGCCGCGGCGCCCGCTACGAGCTCGGCGCCTTCGCGCTGTGCATCGATACCGACGCGTGCACGCCCGAGACGGCGGCGCTCGTCGTGGAGCATTCGAGCGGGCTGCTGAAACTCGACGGCGGCTGGCCGGTGCCCGTGGTGGATGCGGACGAGCTCGCCAAGCGCGACTCCGAGCTGATCGCGTGCGAGATTGAGTGCTTCCGTGCGGGTGTGCCGGTGGTGTTTGTGGACCTACCGGTGCCGGGCCTAGATCCGGTCTCGACAGATGGAGGTGAGGCCTGATGTCCATCCTCATCGACAAGAGCAAGAAGGTGCTCGTGCAGGGCATCACCGGGCGCGAAGGGCAGGCGCGGACCAAGCTCATGCTCGGGTACGGCACCAACGTCGTCGCCGGCGTGACGCCCAAGAAGGGCGGCGAAGAAGTCCAGGGCGTGCCCGTGTTCGACTCGGTCGCACAAGCGGTCGAAGCGTGCGGCGGGATCGACGTCAGCGTGATCCTCGTTCCCGCGCGGTTCGTCAAGGGCGCGGCGGTCGAGGCGATCGAGGCGGGCGTCAAGCTCCTGCTGCTCGTGCCCGACCGGGTGCCGGTGTGGGACGCGATGGCGATCGCCAAGTGCGCCCAGAAGCACGGCGCTGAGTTCGTCGGGCCCAACACGCTGGGGATTCTGAGCCCGGACCAGGCGGTGATCGGCATGATGGGGGGCAGGGCCGAGTCCGCCAAGGCGTGGTTCCGCCCGGGGCCCGTGGGCGTCATCTCCCGCTCGGGCGGGATGTCGAGCTCGACGGCGTACTACCTCGGCAAGTCCGGCATCGGCATCTCGACGATCGTGCACGTCGGGGGCGACTCGGTGCTCGGGCTGCGCATCCCGGATGTCGCGCTGCAATTCCAGGATGACCCGCAGACCGAGGCGATCGTCATCTTCGGCGAGATCGGCGGCTCGCAGGAAGAGGACCTCGCCCGGCTGATGAACGAGGGGCGCGTCACCAAGCCCGTCGTCGCCTACATCGGCGGCAAGGCGGCGAAGGAGGGCACGCGGTTCTCGCACGCCGGGGCGATCATCGAGGGCAACACGGGCACGCACGCGGGCAAGGTGAAGGCATTGACCGAGGCCGGTGCGACGGTTGTGGGGAGCTTTGGCGACCTGCCCGAGGCTGTGCAGGAGGTGATGTCATGAGCGACGCTTGGAACACCGCGATCACGAGCATCCGGCCCAACGAGGTCCGCGTGCGAGGTTTCGACATCGCAGACCTCATGGGCAAGGTTTCGTTCGGGGCGGCGGTCTACCTGATCCTGCGGGGTGAGCTGGCGAGCGAGCCGGTTGGGCGCCTGATGGACGCGATCGTGGTCAGCTCGATCGACCACGGGGCGACGCCGCCGAGCGCGTTGAGCGCGCGCACGATCGCGAGCACCGGGGCGAGCCTCTCGGCGTCCGTCGCGGGCGGGATCATGTCGATCAACAAGCACCACGGCGGGGCGATCGAGGGGTGTGCCCGCCACCTGGCGGCGATCATCGAGCACTGCGCCCAGCCTGACGATGACGAGCGACTCTTCCAGGTCGCTGAGGAGTATCTCGCTGAGCTCAAACAGAAGGGGCAGCGGATGCCCGGGTTCGGGCATCGCATCCACACGGCGGATCCGCGGACGGCCCGCTTGATGGAACTCGCCGACGAAGCCGGAGCCGTTGGCCCGCACGTGCGCGCGGCGCGCGCCGTGGCGCGGGTGTTCGAGCACCACGCCAAGCCGCTGCCGATCAATGTGGACGGCGCGATCGCGGCGATCCTCGCGGATCTCGGGTTCGACCCGGCCGTGATGAACGGCGTGTTCATGATCGCCCGCGTGCCGGGGCTGGTCGCGCACGTGAGCGAAGAGCAGTCTCGCATGAAGCCCATGCGCAAGATCGACCCTGTGAACCACACCTACGACGGGCCCGCCCCGCGCAAGGTGCCCGAGTAAAGGAATGTCCGATGCCGATGAGTGTTGAGCAGATCGCCGAGCTGTTTCCGAACCTGATGGACATCACCGACGCGGGATTGCGCGCAAGCGTCGCGGCGGTCTGGTCCGAGGCGATCGAGACCGGCTGCGGCGGCAAGGGGTGGACGACCGACGAATTGCGCGCGGTGCCGTTCACGCTGCTCGCCGGCGATATCGACCTGCGGTACATCGAGCACCTGAACTCGTGCGCCAAGCAGTGCATCGCGATCGCGGGCGTGCTGGGCGAGATCTTCGGCGACCGCGTGCCGATCAACATGGACTACCTGATCGCCGGGTCGCTGCTGGCGGACGTGGGCAAGCCGCTCGAGTTCGACAAGGACGCGTCGGGCAAGGTCATCAAGGGGCACTTCGGCGAGATGCTCCGCCACCCGTTCAGCGGCGTCGCGATGTGCTACAAGCACGGCATCCCGGCCGAGGTCATGCACATCGTCGCGACGCACTCGCACGAGGGCGACAAGATGCAGCGGTCGATCGAGTCGATCATCTTCCACCACGCGGACTTCGTGGACTTCGATATCGCGAAGTACCTGGGGGCGCAGGCCGCGAAGAAGTGAATCTCAGGCGTCGATGCGCCGCTTCAGCTCACCCGCCAGCACGATCGCGTGGTTGCACGCCGGGTCCTTGGCAGCGTAGAGCAGTGTGAGTGTCTTCTTGCGGCTCTTGCGGGCCGCTTCGAGCAGCTCTTCCATCGCGTCGGCGTTCGCCCGCAACTCCTTCGTGTACGCCTTGCGGAAGTCCGCGAACCGCTCGGGCATGTGCGCAAACTCCTTGCGGAGCTCGCTGGACGGGGCGACGCCCTTGGCCCACATGTCCAGCTCGGCGGCTTCCCTGGTCATGCCCCGCGGCCAGAGCCGGTCCACCAGCGCTCGGAACCCGTCGGTCCGGGCCCTGTCCTCGTACACGCGTTTGATCTGGATCTTCATGGCGGCTCCCTGCCCAGCAACCCCCCGGGGACCGATCCTATTCTGGGTCATGGGACACACCGCCATCGAGAAGATCGCCGCCCGCTACGCCGTGGGGCTCGGGCCCGGGCAGGGCGTCAGCGCCGGTGACTTCGTCACCATCCGCCCCAAGCACGTGATGACGCACGACAACACGGGCGCCGTCATCCCCAAGTTCAAGTCCATCGGCGCGACCAGGATCTTTGATCCGAAGCAGCCGGTGTTCGCGATCGACCACGACATCCAGAACGTGACGCCGGAGAACCTGGGGAAGTACGCCAAGATCGGCGCCTTCGCCAAGGAGCACGGCATCGACTACTACCCGCCCGGTCGCGGCATCGCCCACCAGGTGATGGTCGAGGAGGGGTACGTCACGCCCGGCTCGCTCGTGGTCGGGTCGGACTCGCACTCGAACCTCTACGGCGCGATCGCGGCGTTGGGCACGCCGGTCGTGCGGACCGACGCGGCGGCGCTGTGGGCGACGGGGCAGACGTGGTGGCAGGTGCCCCCGATCGCGCGGGTGACGCTGACCGGGGAGCTTCGCCCGGGCGCGAGCGGCAAGGATGTCATCATCACCCTCTGCGGCCTGTTCAAGGACGACGAGGTGCTCAACCACTGCGTCGAGTTCGCCGGCGAGGGCGTCGCGGGCCTGAGCGTGGACGAGCGGCTGACGATCTCGAACATGACGACCGAGTGGGGCGTGCTGGCGGGTTTCTTCCCGTTCGACGAGACGCTGCGGGACTGGCTCGCCGAGCGGGCATCGTCTTTCGCGGGTCGTGGGGGGCGCGTGGCGTACACAGGCGCGGACGTCGAGCGGTGGTGGGGCGAGCGGGACGGGATCAACCCGGACGCCGACGCGTCGTACGCGAAGGAGCTGACGCTGGATTTGTCCACCGTGTCGCCGCACGTATCGGGGCCGAACTCGGTGAAGGTGATGACGGCGGTCGCGGCGATGCAGTCCGAGCCCGTCAAGATCGACAAGGCGTACCTGATGTCGTGCGTGAACGCGCGGCTGAGCGACTTCAAGGCGGCGGCGGAGGTCTTCGCGAACAGTGACGGCACCCCGCGTCGGGTGGCGGAGGGCGTGACGTTCTACATTGCCGCGGCGTCGAGCGTCGTCGAGGAGCAGGCGAAGGAACTCGGGTACTGGGAGACGCTGGTCAGCGCCGGCGCGGTCGCGCTGCCCGCCGGGTGCGGGGCGTGCATCGGGCTCGGGGCGGGTACGCTTGAGCCGGGCGAGGTGGGCATCAGCGCGACGAACCGGAACTTCCAGGGCCGCATGGGCTCGCGCGAGGCGCTGTGCTATCTCGGCAGCCCGGCGGTGGTCGCCGAGAGCGCCTGCCGGGGGTCCATCGCGGCGCCGATGGGCGACGTGGTCGAGCCCGTGGGCACCTGCACCGCCGGGGGCGTGCGCGCCAAGGCCGCGGGCGAGCAGGAGATCCTCGACGGGTTCCCCCAGCGGGTGACGGGGCGGGCGCTCTACCTCCCGCTGGACAACCTCAACACCGACGGCATCTACGGCAAGGACGTCACTTACCGCGACGACATCACCCGCGAGCAGCAGGGCCAGCACGCGATGCTCAACTACGACCCCGAGTTCCAAAAGATCGCGCAGGACGGCGACGTCATCGTCGGCGGGCGGAACTTTGGCTCGGGCTCGTCGCGCGAGCAGGCGGCGACGGCTCTCGCGTCGCGGGGCATCAAGCTCGTGATCGCTGCGACGGTCGGGCAGACATACTCCCGAAACGCGTACAACAACGGGTTCATCGTCATCGAGTGCCCGGAGCTGACCGACGCCCTGGCGGCCCGGTTCGCGGGCAAGGTCGCCGCGGGCACGCGGACCATCCCCGGGCCCGAGATCACGGTGGACTTCGCCGCCTCGACCGTCTCCTGCGACGGCACGGGCTACCCCTTCGGCGCCCTGAGCACCACGGCCCAGGAGCTCGTCGTCGCGGGCGGGTCCGAGGCGTTGGTGGGGGCCCGGCTCGCGGGGGGCTGACCCGGGCCGCGGGCGGGGGTGGCCGCTATCCTTCCCGCCACTCGCCGACCGCGGGCGGGGACGAGTCCGAGGATCAGCACGAGGGAGCGACCGATGGCAAAGTACAAAATCGCTTGGATGCCCGGCGACGGCGTGGGCGTGGACGTTATGGACGCGACCCGCGTCATCCTCGACAAGCTGAGCTTCGACGCCGAGTACATCCCGGCGGACATCGGGTGGGAGTTCTGGTGCCAGGAGGGCAACCCGCTGCCCGACCGGACGATCGAGACGCTCAAGGGCACCGACTGCGCGCTGTTCGGGGCGATCACGTCCAAGCCGCGCGAAGAAGCCGACGCCGAGTTGGACCCATCGCTGCGGGGCACGGGGCTGAGCTACTTCTCCCCGATCGTCAGGCTCCGTCAGCTGTTCAACCTGCACACCAACCTCCGTCCGTGCAAGGCGTTCAAGGGCAACCCGCTGAACAAGCTCGGCGACGACATCGACCTGGTGGTGTTCCGCGAGAACACCGAGGGCATGTACGGCGGGATCGAGTGGTTCCCCCTGCCCAAGCTCGTCGCCGACGCGATGGCCGACCCCGAGGTCGGGCTCCCGGACCGCATGAAGCGGTGGTACGAGAAGGGGCTCGAGAACGTCGCGGTCTCCACGCGCGTGATGAGCCGCCAGGGGTGCGAGAGCATCTGCCGCCAGTCGTTCGACTACGCCAAGAAGTTCGACCGCAAGTCCGTCACGCTCGTCGAGAAGCCCAACGTCCTGCGTGAGACCGGCGGCCTGATGACCCGCGTTTTCCGCGAGGTCGCCAAGGACTACGAGGGCATCGGCGCGTGGGAAGCGAACATCGACGCGATGTGCATGTGGCTGATCAAGAACCCGAACGACTACGACGTGCTGGTCGCCGAGAACATGTTCGGGGACATCATCTCCGACCTGGCCGCGGGCCTGGTCGGGGGGCTCGGGTTCGCGTGTGCCGCGAACATCGGCGACGAGTACGCCGTGTTCGAGCCGACGCACGGGAGTGCGCCCAAGTACGTCGGCAAGAACGTCGTGAACCCGATCGCGATGATCATGACGGCCAAGATGATGATGGACTGGCTGGGCGAGAAGGACCACGCGGCGGCCATCGAGGGCGCGATCGCCGAGGTCGTCCGCGAGGGCGTCACGCAGACCTACGACATGAAGGGCGTGCGGGCAGGCACCGAGGGTGCGGCGAGCACGACCGAGATGGCCGCGGCGATCGCCGCGAAGCTCTGAGTTCCAGCCCGTTTACTTCCGCAGAGGCAGCAGCCGCTCCATGAACCCGCGGTTGAACCGCGACTCGGGCGTGCCCGTCGAATTCACGGGCACCGCCCCGTCGGCGCGATCCACGCGCTCGATCGTCATGAACGCGCCGGGCGCGAGCCCCGAGATCGTCGCCCGCACCTCGTTCAGGCGCTTGCGCGCGACGACGAGGAAGCTGATCTCGACCGGCCCGTTCTGCCCGGACCCCTCGATCCGCGTCACGCGGAACCCGTGCCCGCGGAGGATCGCCGCGACGTCCACCGACCGGTCCGGGTTGATCACCCGGATCATCCGCAGCCCGATCGCGATCTTGTCCTCGACCATCATCCCGATCAGGATTCCCGTCGCGTACCCGCCCGCGTACGCGACCACCGCGAACGGGTTGGGCAGGTACTTCATCACCCCGCCGACCGCGACCACCCAGATCAGCACCTCGAAGAACCCGAGGATGACCGCGATCTTGCGGTAGCCCGAGATCACGAAGACCGTCCGGACCGTGCCGATCGAGACGTCGCCGATGCGGGCGATGAAGATCAGGACGGGGATGTACCACGCGATGTCCCACATCTCAGGGCTCCGGATTCCCTTCCGCAAGGCATCCCGGGATGGTCCGCGACCGCCCGGGGCGGGGACGATACGCTTCGGCCCCGATCGAAACAGGAGGGACAGGGATGGGCGCGTACAAGACCGACGGTTTCGTGAGCTACGACCTCGCCAAATGGGTCGCCGGCCTGAGGTTCGAGGACCTGAGCCCCGCGGCGGTCCACGCCGCCAAGCTCTTCTGGTACGACTCGGTCGGGTGCGCCCTGGGCGGCGCGCGGACCGAGGACGCCGAGATTCTCCTCGCCCACCACAAAGCCATGCACGGCGACTCCGGCGGGCCCGCCACCTGCTTCGTCTCGGGATACAAGACCAACCCCGTCGACGCGGCGTTCTTGAACTCCCACATGATCCGCGCGATGGACTTCAACGACATCTACTGGAAGGCCGACCCCTCGCACCCCTCGGACATCCTCGGCGCCCCGCTGGCCTGCTGCGAGGCCCTCGGGCTCGGCGGCAAGGACCTGATCCTCGCGACCATCGTCGCCTATGAGATCGAGCAGCGGCTCGTCGAGATCGGCCGCCCCGGCGTGCGTGAGTACGGGTGGCACCACGCGACGCTCACCGGGTTCGCGGCGCCGTTCAGCGCGGGCAAGGCGCTCGGGCTCACCGAGGCGCAGCTGGTCAACGCCGCGGGCATCTGCGCGAGCCGGACGGGCTCGCTCGGGGCCGTCACCGCGGGCAAGCTCACGATGATGAAGAACACGGTGGACCCGTGGTGCGCGCGCATGGGCGTCGAGTCCGCGATGCTCGCCCAGCGCGGGTTCTCCGGGCCCGAGCACATCTTCGACGGCAAAGAAGGCCTCTTCCACGTCTTCGGGCACTCGGTCTGCCAGGGCGAGGCGTGCGCCTTCGACGCCGACGGGCTGACCAAGGACCTGCCGACCAAGCCGGGCGATCACTACCGCATCCTCGACTGCGGCATGAAGTCCTTCCCCATCGAGGCCCTCTCGCACGCACCCCTGAGCGCGATGATGAAGATCGTCAAAGACCACAGCCTCGAACCGGGCTCGGTCAACGAGATCAAGGTCGAGGTCATCGCGCGTGCTGCGGATATCCTGGGCGATCCGCACAAGTACCGCCCGACCAGCCGCGAGACGGCGGACCACTCGCTGCCCTACTCGCTGGCGGTCGGTTTGGTCGACGGCATGGTCACGCCGGACCAATTCCGCGACGAGCGCGTGCAGGACCCGGCCCTCATCCCGATCATGGACAAGGTCAAGGTCGTCGCGAACGAGGAGTTCGAGGCGCGGTTCCCCGAGTTCCAGCCCAGCCGCGTGACAATCACGCTCGCCGACGGGTCATCTCATGTGCAGCAGGTGGACGTGCCCAAGGGCGACGCCCGCGACCCGATGACGGCGGACGAGATCAAGGTGAAGTTCGACGCCCTCGGCCGCCCCGCGATCGGTCAGGACGGCTGCGACAAGGCGGGCGAGTTGATCATGAAGATCGACGACGAGGCGGATCTGGGTCGTTTCTTCGGGCTCGTCACGGCCTGATTCCCTGACGGGCATCGCCCGGGTAGGCTTGAACCATGTTCCCCGAGGTCGACAGGGTGCTCGTCTCCGAAGCGCAGATCCGCGAGCGGGTCGGCGAGCTCGCGAGCGAGATCGCCCGCGACCTCCGGGCCGAGCTGGACGCCCAGGGCCAGACGCTCCAGGACGAGGACCAGATCGTTTTCATCCCGATCATGACCGGGGCGATGATCTTCGTCGCCGACCTTGTCCGCCAGATGCCCGTCAAGCTCTCGCTCGACCTGGTCACCGTCTCGAGCTACCCGGGCGAGACGGTTACCAGCAAGGGCGCGCACCTGGCGAGCGACCTGCCCGAGAACCTCGCCGGCAAGCACGTCGTGGTGCTCGACGACATCCTCGATTCGGGGCGCACGCTGGCGCTGATCAAGCGGGTCGTGTCCGAACGCAAGCCCGCGAGCCTCCGCATCGCCGTCCTGCTGGACAAGAAGACGAACCGGGCCGAGGCGGTCGAGGCGGACTACGTCGGCTTCGAGATCCCCGACGAGTTCGTGGTCGGGTACGGGCTGGATTACAACGGGTATTACCGCAACCACCCGGAGATCGCCGTCCTGCGCCCCGACGCGATCCCCGCGCGGGACGGATGACGCCGACGCGATGGCCCCTCCCCGCGAGATCGTCCCAGCCGGCCCGGGCGCCCAGCTCCCCGCGGGCGTCCGCGCGATGCTCGACCCGACTGACACCGTCCGCCTTGCCGTCAAGCCCAGCCCGTGGTTCATCGTGCTGCGCTCGTTCGACGCGGTCGCGTTCGCGCTGCTCGCGCTCGGGCTGGTCGCGGGGATGACGCTCGTGGTCAGCCCGGGGGTGTGGGGAACACGAGCGGCGGCGTTTGCGCTTCTGATCGTGGTGCTCCGGTTGATCTGGTCCGCGTTGGAGTGGGCGTGCCGGTGGTATGTGCTCACGGACGCGCGCGCGATCCGCGTCGCTGGCGTGGTGCACCGGGTGACGTCTGATGTGCCGCGTGATGCGATCCGGGCGGTCGCGCTCGACGAACCCTTCTTCGAGCGGCTGCTCGGGCTGGGGACCATCGGGTTCGCGACGGCGGGCACCGGGGCGTACGAAGTCGTCTGGTCCATGCTCGCGCGCCCGCAGTCGGTGATGTCGATGGCCAAGGGCTCGTCCGATCCGGCGCCGACGCCCGCCGGCGCCGTGCCCGTGACCGTCGAAGTCGGTTCGCCCAACGGCACCGCCCGCCCACGCCCGGTCGTCATCGGCATCGTCGGCGGCGTCGGGTCGGGCAAGTCCACCGTCGCGCGCGCCTTCGAGCGCCTCGGGTGCATGGTCTCGGATTCGGACCGCGAAGCCGCCGCCGTGCTCACCCGCGAGGACGTCAAACATCAGCTCGTTGAGTGGTGGGGGCCCGACGTCCTGACGACCGACGGCGGCGTGGACCGGTCCGCCGTCGCGATGATCGTCTTCGCCGACGACGCCGAGCGGCGGAGGCTCGAGGGGCTCGTCCACCCGCTGCTCCACGAGACCCGGCGGGCCCTGATCGCCCGTGCCGGGCGTCTGGGGGCCCCGGGGGTGGTGATCGACGCGCCGCTGCTCTTCGAGGCCGGGGTGGACCGCGAGTGCGATGCCGTGGTCTTCGTCGAGACCCCCCGCCAGGCCCGTCTGGAGCGGGTCCGGGCGGCCCGGGGGTGGGACGAGACCGAACTGGACCGGCGAGAAAAAGCTCAGCTCCCGCTTGAACGCAAGCGGGAACGCTCCGATTATGTGGTCATCAACGCCGGGCACGCCGAGGAAATCGACCACCAGGTCGGACGCGTGTTCCAAGCGATCCGCAACGAGCGATCCCCGGGCGATGGGCGTTGAAGGCGTCGTGGGTGGCGATTCATTCGCTGACCCCTTCTGTCCGGCGCCGTCCGCAGACACTTCTTCCGCGAGCACATTGCCGCACGTTCAGTTTCCCAAGGTCACAGGCGCACTCTGCGGCAACCCGCCCGCGCCGTGAACCATCCTCACCCGGCTTCCCAATCTGAGGATGCCACGCTCCATACGTCGAGAGGACGATCGGATGCCCAAGACGACCGAGGTCGCCGAGCAGGACGTTCCCAAGAAGCCCCGCAAGAAGACGGCGGCCAAGCGAACATCTGCCAAGGCCAAGCCCGAAGCCAGCGCCACCGAGCCCAAGCCCACCGCCGAAGCCGGCAAGGGCAAGGGAACCAAGGCGAGCGATTCGGGCTCGTCCGATGCCAAGCGGTCCGGTGATCGCGCCGGCTCGGGTGGGTCGGGCTCGGGTGGTTCGGGCGGCGGCTCGAACGGCGGCGGCTCGGGCGGGTCCGGCGGTGGCTCGGGCGGCGGCGGCGGGTACGACGACTCCCGCGACAACCGCGGCGGGGGCGACAGCCCCCAGAGCCGACGCCGCAAGCGTCGCAAGCGCGGCAAGCCGGGAGGCCCCGGCCAGCCCTCGGGCGGCGGCGGCGGCAACCGCGGCGGCGGGCACCACCAGGCCTTCTCCGACCACCACGTCCTCCCCTCCGACGAGGAACTCGAACGCGAAGCAGAAGAGCTTGAGCGGATCGTCGCGGCTTCGGGCGGCAAGGCTCCCGAGGACGCGATCACGATCGGCGACCTCCAGCGGATGAACATCGACCAGGTCTTCGAGGTCGCCGAGAAGGAGGGCTTCGAGGACTTCCACCAGATCCCCAAGCAGGACCTGATCTTCAAGATCCTCAAGGCCCGCGCCGCCAAGCAGGGCCTCATGTTCGGCGAGGGCACGCTGCAGATCATGCCCGACGGGTTCGGGTTTCTCCGCTCGCCCGAGCAGAGCTACCTGCACGGGCCCGACGACATCTACGTCTCGCCGAGCCAGATCCGGCGCTTCGGGCTCCGGCGCGGCATGTCCGTCCGCGGCGCCGTCCGCCCGCCCAAGGAATCCGAGCGGTACTTCGCGCTGCTCAAGGTCGAGACCGTCAACGGGCGTGACCCTGCGAAGATCCACGACCTGGTCAACTTCGAGGATCTGGTCCCGCTGCACCCGGAGGAGCGGTTCATCCTCGAGACCGAGCCCAACCAGATCGAGACGCGGGTCATCGACCTTGTCGCGCCGGTGGGCAAGGGCCAGCGGGCGCTGATCGTCGCCCCGCCGCGCACGGGCAAGACCGTGCTGATGCAGAAGATCACGCAGTCGATCACCAAGAACTACCCCGACGTGAAGATCATCGTGCTGCTCGTGGACGAGCGGCCGGAAGAGGTCACCGATTTCAAGCGCAACACCGAGGACTCGGTCGAGGTCGTCGCGTCCACGTTCGACGAGCAGCCGGACCGGCACGTCGCGATCGCCGAGGTCGTGATCGAGAAGGCCAAGCGGATGGTCGAGTTCGGCGACGACGTCGTCATCCTGCTCGACTCGATCACCCGCCTGGCCCGGGCCTACAACGCGAACATCTCGCACTCGGGCAAGATCATGTCGGGCGGCCTGGACTCCAACGCGCTCCAGCGCCCCAAGAAGTTCTTCGGCGCCGCCCGGGCCATCGAGCGGGGCGGCTCCCTCACCATCATCGGCACCGCCCTGGTGGACACCGGGTCCAAGATGGACGAGGTCATCTTCGAGGAGTTCAAGGGCACGGGCAACTCCGAGCTCCACCTCGACCGGCGCCTGGTCGAGAAGCGGATCTACCCCGCGATCGACGTGTCGGCCTCGGGCACGCGGCGCGAGGAGCTGCTGATGGACCCGAAGGAGATCGAGCTGGTCTACCGCCTGCGGAAGGTCCTCGCGGACATGAACGTGGTCGAGGCGATGGAGCTGCTCAAGACCCGCCTGGGCAAGCACAAGACCAACGCCGAGTTCCTGATCTCGATGGGCCAGGGCTTCTGATCCGGGTCTTCTGACACCGGCGCGAACCGCGCCGCCCCGCCGGACGTGATATCCTCCGCGACCCGCGGCCCGGGCGCGGATTCACGATGACCACGGCACGCCGGCTCAGCCTGACACTTGTCGTCGCCCTCGGGTTGGCATGGTCGCTGCTGCTCGCCTTGGGCGGGGCCTGGGTGCTCGGCACCGGGCACGCGCTGTGGGGTGAGTCTTGGGCGCCGCTCACGCGGTCCGCGGGCGCCGCGGGCATGCTCGGTGGCACGCTCGTGTTTCTGACCTGCGTCGCAGACCGGGTCTACCCCAGCGCCAGCCGCCGGCTCGTGCTGCTGGCCGAAGTGCCCGTGTGCGTTTTTCTCTTTGTCGGGATCGGGGTGGTGGTGTGGTCGGCATGGTGACGCGTTCAATCTCAGCCGTTGTGTTGGTGGGCGCCGCCGCGGTCTTCGCGGGCGCCCAGCCCGAGGCGTACCAGCCCGCGTTCGCGCCGGCGGGCGGCTCGCCCCTCCGCGCGGACCCCACGGCCCGCTTGAGCCCAGAGGTCGCCCACGCCGTCGAGCGGCTCGCCCTCGTCGACCTGCGCATGCGCGACAACGCACGCCCCGACGACTACCGCATCGCCCGCCTGCTCCTCGAGCAAGCCCGAGCCCTGAACCCGGACGACCCCGAGCTCGCCCGGCGCATCGCCGCAGCCGCATTCACGTCGGGCGACGACGAAGCCCTCATCCGCGCCACGCGTGATGTCGTCCGCCTGGACCCGACCGACACCGTCGCCCAGCTGCGCCTGATCAACGCCCTGATCGCCCGCAAGCAGACCGCCGAGGAGCGACTGGCGGCGTACGACCGGTTCCTCGGGCCCGCGGGCGAGTCGATCGATCCGTCCGTCCTGTCGCGTCTCTCGCTCGACGCCGCACTGCTGCGGCGTGAGCTCGGTGACGACGCCGGGTTCCGCCGAAATCTGCAACTCGCGACGGAGTTGGATGTCTCCAACAAGGACGCCGCCTCGATCGCGCTGCGGTACTTCGAGGACCACGCGCCCAACGACCCCGCGGGCCTGCTCGAGCTCCAGATCATCCTGCTGCACGCCGACCCGCTCGACCCGCACGTCCACCGCAACATCGCGACCGCGCTGGCCCGCCAGGGCGCCCACCGCCAGGCGCAGCGGATGCTCGGCAACACGATCGCGATCATCGAGCAGGTCGCGCAGACGCCCAACGAGCTGGAGGTCGAGCGGCTGTCGCTCGAAGCGGTCTGGGAGTCGCCGCGGGGCGTGCTCGACGATCTGAACCTGTTCAGCGGGCTGCTCGTCTCGACCGCCGAGTCGCAGCGTGAGCAGGCCGAGACGCAGGGCCTGCCCGAGGACGAGTGGCCCGACCCCGAAGAAGCCCGCCTCCCGCTCGAGTTCGAACGCCTGCGTCTGATCCTGGCGCACTCGATCGGCGAAGAGGACTCCGCGCGTGCCTCGCTCGACGATCTGCGCGACTCCGTGCTCGCGGGTGTCGCCGAGGTCAACGAGGTGCTCCAGGACCAGACGCTCACGCCCGAGGTCCGCTCGCAGGCGGTGACGGACTACATGACGCTGTTCATGACGATC
>BQJQ01000061.1 GCA_021604785.1 Phycisphaeraceae bacterium | reverse complement strand
GACCAGGAAGATCAAGGCCCACTACGAGCCGTTCGGCGATCAGGTCTTCCGCAGCTACTGGTTCGAGGTGTGGACGTTCTACGAGTCCAAGCAGGGCCCGAGCCACACGTGGGAACGCGAGCGGACGGCCAAGGCGTTCACTGCAGCAAACTTCTGATGCGGTCGCGCCGTGTCACCGGCGTGTCACGGGCGATGGAATTGACGGAGACGGGCGGGCGATCGTGCCGTATTGGTGTGCCATAGGAGGTCTCCCATGGCGCACGCTTCAAAGTTCCTCGCATTGCCGGTGCTCGCGGGTCTGATCGGATGGTGCCCGGCCGCACCGCCGCCGGCGGAGGCGGTGGCGTGCATGGCGCCCCGGCCGTATGACCCGACCAACCCCGATCCCGTCGAGATAGCGTTCACGCCGGTCTTCGTCGAGGGCGTCGGGGTGCAACTGGGCAGCGTGACGTGCTCGTCGCGGATCAATCCGCTCGGGCACGGGACGGCGGGCGCGCGGTACTCGCGTTCGATCATGATCCAGGGGTCCGCGTGGGACGAGCAGGGCGGGCGGGCGTTCCGCCTGATCGGGCCGGCGCGGTTGTTGTCGCTGACCGACGCGGCGGGGCGGGACCTGGCCGAGCTCGGGATGGTCCGCCCGGCGGGGTCGCGCCCGGGTGTGCCCGCCCAGTGGATCTGGCCCAACGGGCGCCGCCCGAGCCAGCAGTTCAGCGTGACGGTGGACGGGATGTCGCGGCTTCCGCGCGAGATCGCGCACGTCGCGGTGGAGGTTGATCTGGAGGTCGTCACGCGGATGCACGAGTGGACGGGCTCGCTCGAGCCCTCGGCGACGTGGCACAAGCCCATGCCCGGCATCGAGTTTCGCGTGACCAAGTTCGATCTCAGGGACGAGCAGCTCACGCTCGGGTACGAGTATCGCCTGCCCGGGCTCGACGAAGACCGGGCGATCCTCGCGCGGATCGAGGTGCTCGACGCGAACGGGGCGGTGGTGCAGACGCACGACAATCCGCCGAACCTGTGGACGCGCGACGCGACCATCGGCGAGATGCCGAACTGGCGGGTGAACGTCCGCGGACATGAGCTCGGGTCGATTCGCCTGCGCGTCGTCACAGAGACCGAGCGGCGGACAATCACGCTCGAAGAGCGAAATCTGGACGTGCTCGGGTGGTGAGCCGGCTCAGGCGTGCGCGGGAATCGCGGGGGCGAGGTCCTGCAGCGCGCTGACACCCCAGACGCCGGCCCGCTGGGCCTCGATCGCGCGCACGGCGGCGCCCGCAGCGGTCGCCGTCGTGATCATCGGGATGCCCAGGCGGACCGCCGTCGCGCGGATGCGCCCCTCGTCGGTCTGCCACCCCGTCCGTGTGGGCGTGTTGATCACCAGTCCGATCTTCGCGTCGTGCATCAGGTCCAGCACGTTGGGGCGTTCGCCGGCCTGGATCTTGGGCAGCACCGTCGGACGCAGCCCGTGCCGCGCCAGCTCGCTCCCCGTCCCCGCGGTGGTGAAGACCTCGAACCCCATCGCCATGAGCGAGCGCACCACGGGCACGATCGTCGGCTTGTCGGCTTCGCGGACCGACACGAACACACCGCCGTCGTTGGGGAAAGTGATGCCCGCGGCGAGCATCGCCTTGAGGAACGCCACCGGCGGCGACGCGTCCACACCCATCACCTCGCCCGTCGAACGCATCTCCGGGCCCAGGATGAAATCGACGCCCGGGAACTTCTGGAACGGGAAGACCGGCGCCTTGACGGCGTGGTACCCCGCGTCGGCGACCTCACGCGCGTGCTGGTCGGCGAGCGACACGCCCATCATCGCCTTGGCGGCGATGGCGGCCCACGGCACGCCCTTCGCCTTGCCCACATAAGGAACCGTCCGCGATGCCCGCGGGTTCACCTCGATGATGTAGACCTCGTCGTTCTTGACGGCCATCTGCACGTTCATCAGCCCGCACACCCGCAGCTCGCGCGCCAATGAGCGTGCGGTGTCGCGGACACGCTCGACGAGCGCGTCACTCAGCGTCTGCGGCGGAATGAAACACGTCGAATCCCCCGAGTGCACGCCCGCGTGCTCGATGTGCTCCATCACGGCGCAGACGAGCGCCTGGCCCGACCCGCCTTCCTCGCGCGCATAGTCGGCGACCACGTCCACGTCCAGCTCGACGGCCCCGTCCAGGAACTGGTCGATGAGCACGGGGGCGTCGTCGAGGTCGCTCGACGCGAGGGCGCCGGTGATGTATTGGCGGAGGGCGGGCTCGTCGGGGCAGATCTCCATGCCCCGCCCGCCGAGGACGTAGCTCGGGCGCACCAGCACGGGGTACCCGACGCGGGACGCGACGGTGACGGCTTCATCGAGCGAGCGCGCAATGCCCGACCCGGGGCGTTGAAGTTCGAGCTTGGTCAGCAGTTGATCAAACCGGTCGCGGTCCTCGGCCCGGTCGATCGCGTCGAGCGAGGTCCCCAGCAGCGGCACGCCCGCGCGGTCGAGCCCGCCGGCGAGGTTGAGCGGGGTTTGCCCGCCGAACTGGACGATGACGCCTCGGACGGGGCCACTCGCAGCGGCGAGCATCTGTTGGCCCTTCCGCTTCAGATCCGCCATGAGTTTCGGCCCCCCGAGCTTGATTTGATCGAGGGTGACTTTCCCGTCGCTGTACCAACTCAAAGAATTCAGGTCGCCATTGAGATCAATGATGTTGTAGCCGCAGCCGCCCGTCTTGTCCGTGCGGAGGATGTGCAGGTCGTACGCGACGATCGCGCCTCTGCCTCGACCCTCATTCGCCCACCGCTCACGTAACAACCGGTGAGCATCTTCGGGGATTCTTCCGCAGTCCGAGGAATCGTCCGGATATACAAGCGAGTGATCTTCGCGAGCAGGCGGCCCATTAAGACGCTCGACCACGTTCAGCACATCCTCAAGCGTCAGCGGCTCGAAGAAGAGCAGGTCGGACGTGTCGTAGTCGGTGGAGACCGTCTCGGGGTTGGAGTTGATCATGACCGACTCGAACCCGAGCTCCTTGGCCGCGTAGGCGGCGTGAACGCAGCAGTAGTCGAATTCGATGCCCTGGCCGATGCGGTTGGGCCCGCCGCCGAGGATGATGACTTTCTCCTTGTCGCTGTCCGCGAGCCGGAGGGCCAGCTCGTCCTCGGGCGCGACGTGCTCGACAGAGCCGTCGGCGAGCACGCGGTCGTGCCCGGGCTGGTAGGTGCTGTAGTAGTAGGGGGTGACCGCTTCAAACTCGGCAGCACACGTGTCCACGAGCTTGTACACGCACCGGACGTTCAATGACTCGCGGTGCGCGCGCACCGTGAGGATGCTCTCGGGCGTGATCTCGCCGAGATACAGGTTCGCCAGCTGCGCGTCGGAGTACCCGAGCTGCTTGGCCCGCTGCATCAGGTCGCGATTGACCTCTGCCAGCGAGCGCACCGCGCACAGCTCGTCCTCGAAGTCGACCAGCTGCGCCATCTGATCGACGTAGAACGGGTCGAACCGGGTCAGCTCGCTCACACGCTCGACGGACCACCCCATCTTGAGCGCGTAGCGGACGTAGTACAACCGGCCTTGCGACGGCACCGTGAGCTTGCGGGTGAGCTTGTCGACGTCGATGGGCCACTCGATGGGGGCGCCATCCGCGGTGCGCGCGCCGGCGGGCGCCTTGGGCACGGTGCCGCCGTCGAGGGTGAGCGAGTCGTGCTCCACGGCCCGCATCGCCGCGAGCCACTTGTCGTTGCGGTCGAGCCCGAGCCCGAACCGCTTGACGTCCATCGACCGGATGACCTTCTGCAAACTCTCCTTGAACGTCCGCCCGATCGCCATCGCCTCGCCGACGGACTTCATCTGCGTCGTCAGCGTCTCGTCGGCTTCGGGGAACTTCTCGAACGTCCACCGGGGCATCTTGGTGACGACGTAGTCGATGCTCGGCTCGAAGCACGCGCTGGTCGTCCGGGTGATGTCGTTGCGGAGCTCGTCGAGCGTGTACCCGACCGCGAGCTTGGCGGCGATCTTGGCGATCGGGAACCCGGTCGCCTTGGACGCCAGCGCCGACGACCGGCTCACCCGCGGGTTCATCTCGACGACCACGAACTCGAAAGGCGGCTCGGACCCGTCCGCCGTGGGCTTCGGGTTCGGGTTGACGGCGAACTGGACGTTGGATCCGCCCGTCTCGACACCCACCTCGCGCATGATCGCGATCGACGCGTCGCGGAGGGCTTGGTATTCCTTGTCGGTCAGCGTCTGGATGGGGGCGACGGTGACCGAGTCGCCCGTGTGGACGCCCATCGCGTCGATGTTCTCGATGCCGCAGACGATGACGCAGTTGTTGTGCTTGTCGCGGACGACCTCGAGCTCGTACTCCTTCCACCCGATGAGCGAGCGGTCCACCTGGACCTGGTCGATCATGGAGGCGCGGATGCCGCGGGTGACGAGCTCGCGGAATTCGTCGCGGTTGTAGGCGATGCCGCCGCCCCACCCGCCGAGGGTGAAGGCCGGGCGGATGATCGCGGGCAAGCCGATCTGCTTGACAAATTCTTCGGCTTCGTCGAGCGTGGTGACGGTCTGCGATTCGGGCGTCATCAGGTTCGCCCGCTTGCAGACCTCGGCGAACTCCTGGCGGTCCTCGGCCCGGTGGATGACGGCCCGGTCCGCCCCGATCATCTCGACGCCGAATTCGGTGAGGGTGCCGTCGTCGAAGAGGGCGCAGGCGCAGTTGAGGGCGGTCTGCCCGCCCAGCGTGGGTAGGACCGCGTCGACGGGCGTGCCCAGGGCGCGCTCCTTTTCGAGCACCTTGCGGACCGCTTCGGGGGTGATGGGCTCGACGTAGGTCCGGTCGGACATCGCCGGGTCGGTCATGATCGTCGCGGGGTTGGAGTTGATCAGGACGACGCGGTACCCCTCGTCGCGGAGGGATTTGCACGCCTGGGCGCCGGAGTAGTCGAACTCGCACCCCTGCCCGATGACGATCGGCCCGGACCCGATGAGCAGGATCGTGCCGATGTCGTCGCGTTTGGGCATCTGGGGCGGGCCTCCGGGGGCGCCGAAACGGCGCAAACTCGGGGAGGATAGCCCGGATCCCGCGTGCGTGGCGGGCGTCGGGGCGTTTCGGGGCGTCGGTTGGGGCGGGGCGGGGGACGCCGATAGAGTTCGGCTCGAAGGGTCGGCTGTGGGGGGTGTGCCGGTGATGCCGGTGCATGGGGCGAACCGGGGGCACGACCCCGGGCGTACCTCCCGGGTCGGTCACGGCGGGCGTGGGCCCGAGCCGATCCCAGTGGCATCTGGGGCGAAGCCCGGCAGGAGCGAGCAGCATGTGTGGAATCGTCGCGTACATCGGGAATAAGCCGGCCCAGCCGCTGCTGATCGAGGGGCTCAAGCGCCTTGAGTACCGCGGGTACGACTCGGCGGGGATCGCGATCCTCGACGAGACGACCGGGTCGCTCGACGTCTGCAAGTCCGTCGGGCGCGTCGCGGCGTTGGAGGACAAGCTCGAAGAGGCGCCGCTGACCGGATCGGTCGGCATGGGGCACACCCGCTGGGCGACGCACGGCTCAGTCACCGACATCAACGCCCACCCGCACACCGACGACACGGGCACGATCTGCATCATCCACAACGGGATCATCGAGAACTACGCCTCGCTGCGCACGCTGCTCGAGGAGAAGGGGCACACCTTCACCTCCGAGACGGACACGGAGGTGCTCGCGAACCTGATCGCCGAGCTGCACGACCCGGACGCGGATATGGACCTGGAGAGCGCGGTGCAGGCGGCGCTGCGGGAGGTGACCGGGGCGTACGCGATCGCGGTGATGTCGTCGCACGAACCGGGGGTGCTGGTGTGCGCGCGGAAGGGGTCGCCGTTGATCGTGGGGGTGGGCTCGGGCGAGTACATCGTCGCGTCGGACGGGTCGGCGATCATCGCGCACACGGCCCAGGCGATCACGCTCGACGACTACTCGGTCATCCGCCTGACCCGCGACGGGTTCCGCACGGCGACGATCGACAACGTCGCGCTCACGCCCAAGGTCATGCAGCTCGAGCTGGACCTGTCGCAGATCGAGCTCGGGGCGTACGAGCACTTTATGCGCAAGGAGATCTTCGAGCAGCCCAAGGTGCTGCGGACGTGCATGAAGGGCAGGCTCGATCGGCACGAGGGCAAGATCGTGCTGGGCGGGCTGATGAGTTTCGCCAAGGAGCTGGTCAAGTCGAAGCGCGTGATCCTGGGCGCGCAGGGCACGGCGTTGCACGCCGCGATGATCGGCGAGTACCTGCTCGAAGACCTCGCCAAAATCCCCGCCGAGTGCGAGTACGCGTCAGAGTTCCGGTACCGGAACCCGATCATCGAGGAGGGCACGGTGTTTGTGTCCGTTTCGCAGTCGGGCGAGACGATCGACACGCTCAGCGCGCTGCACGAGGCGAAGGACCGCGGGGCGCTCACGCTGGGCGTGGTGAACGTCGTCGGCTCGACGATCTCGCGCGAGACCGACGCGGGCGTCTACCTGCGCGTGGGCCCGGAGATCGGCGTCGCGAGCACCAAGGCGTTCATCGGGCAGGTGTGCGTGCTGACGATGGTCAGCCTGTTCATGGCGCGCCGGCGGCTCATGTCGCCCGAGGCGAGTGCGCGGATCATCGCCGAGCTCGAGACGGTGCCCGACCTGATGGAGCAGGTGCTCGAGCAGGACGAGCACATCAAGGAAGTTACGGCCAAGCACATCGACCGGGAGAACTGGCTCTTCCTCGGGCGGGGGTACAACTACCCGACGGCGCTCGAAGGGGCGCTGAAGCTCAAGGAGATCAGCTACATCCACGCCGAGGGCATGCCCGCCGCGGAGATGAAGCACGGCCCCATCGCGCTGATCGACGAGGGCATGCCCGTCGTGTTCATCGCCAACAAGGGCCCGCAGTACGATAAGGTGCTCTCGAACATCTCCGAGGTGAAAAGCCGCGGCGGGCACGTGATCGCCGTCGCGACCGAGGGCGACACCGAGATCCGCTCGCTGGCCGACGACGTGCTCGAAGTGCCCGAGGTGTCGGACATGCTCAGCCCGATGCTCACGGTGGTGCCGCTGCAGCTCATGGCGTATCACGCGGCGGTGCTGCGGGGGCACGACGTGGACAAGCCTCGGAACCTGGCGAAGTCCGTCACGGTGGAATGAGCCCGGTGGAGCAGCCGGGCCTTCGCGTGTTGTCACAAAACAGATGATTCTCGGACGTTGGGCGCTTGAAGCCGTGTCGCCTGTGCCGGCTGCGCGGTTCGTGTGAAGTGGGGTGCCGGCGGTGCCGATGGTGCAGCATGGATGGGTCCCAGAACCCGTCAGCACGCACGGAGCACCCGGTATGTCCGCCCTGACCCTCACACGCACGATGCCCGCGACACGGGAGATCCCGGTGCGCCGTGTCGAGGTGTTCGCCCCCGAGTTGGGCGTGGGGCTGGTGCTGCGTCGGCTCGAAGATGGCGACCAGGGCGCATTCGTTCGAGCGCTGCGGGAGAGCCGGATGCACCTCCGCCGGTGGTTCCCGACCAACGGCGCAAGTGAAACCGACGACGCGTACTTCGAGCGACAGGTTGCGCGAGCGATCGAGGGCGACGCGACCGGCACCGCCTGGCGCCGGGCGGCGTTCGACGACGCGGGCCGGTTCGTGGGTGTCGTAAACATCAACCGCATCGAGCGCGGGCTCGATTGGAAGGCTGACCTGTGCTGGTGGGTCGCCGCAGCCCGGTCCGGGCGGGGCCTGGGCACGCGGATCGTGGCGGCTGCCGTCGATCACGCTCTTGCCGACATGCCCGAGGGCCTGGGGCTCGGACGCGTGCACGCGGGCATCCACCCGGAGAACGCCGCGAGCGTGCGTGTGGCCCAGAAATTGGGGTTCAGGCCCGACCCGCGGTACACGAGCCGCCTGCTGGTCGGCGGGTCGTGGCAGGCCCACGACGCGTGGGTGAAGTCGGCAGTGGTCGGCTGAGACGGATCACCGCGTCCGACGCGACGCCCCGGGGCGCGCGAACACGGAATACCGACGATCGGCCCGACCACATTCGGGGCAGAGCAATTCGGACTGCATCGCGTGCTCGACGAAGACCTCCGGGACGCCAGAGAGGTCGTGCCCGCAGAACGAACACTTGTTGTGATACCGCCAGCCGAGCAGCAGCCGCTCCTTGCGGCGGATGCGGAACACGAGCCACACGAACGCCGCGGCGAGCAGGACAAGAAGCATCGCCAGGAACAGGGTCACGGCCATCGGGGCTCCCCACGGGCCGGCGGCCCGGTTGAAGTACACGCGAGCTTTGCGGGGTGTTCGACCGAACACCACCCGATCATGTTTGAACTTTGGCCGGTGCGCGCCTAGGGTCGAGGCCACGATCCGGGCGGGCGCCACGCTTACGCCGTACGTAACCGCTTTTCTGACAGGCGCTTCGGATTCAGGTGGGAGATCCGGGAGCGCTGTCGCCTATGGCTTCGATCACGTTCGACGGCCGGAGTTTGATGATTGATGGGCGCCGGATCTGGCTGGCCAGCGGGTCGGTCCATTACCAGCGATTCCCGGCCGAGTCGTGGGCGGACCGCCTGCGGACGGTCGCGCGGGCCGGGCTCAACTGCGTCGAGACGCCGGTGTTCTGGAACGCCGTCGAAGCGCGACCGGGGCAGTTCGACTTCAAAGGCGACAACGACATCCAGTCGTTCATCAAGCTCGCCGGCGAGATGGGGCTGTACGTCATTCTGCGCCCCGGGCCGTTCGTCGGCGGCGGGTGGGACCTGGGCGGCTTGCCCGCGTGGCTGCTCGATCTGCCCGACGTGCAACTGAGGGCCAAGAGCGGCCCGTTCCTCGAAGCGGTCTCGCGGTACTTCACGGCGCTGGCGAAGCAGGTGCGCCCGCTGCAGGCGACCGTTGGCGGGCCGCTGGTGATGGTGCAGGTCGAGCACCACTGGACGTGCGGGCACGCCGAGCTGGGCGCGACGTACCTGGGCGAGCTGACGCGGTACCTGCGCGAGTCCGGGTTCGCCGTGCCGCGCCTGAACGCGAACAATCTGTGGCAGAGCGTCGAGGGCGACATCGACGGGTGGGTCGGCGAGCAGCGGCTGTTCCCAATCATGCGCCAGCTCGGCGCGGTGCGGCCGAACCAGCCGCGGATCGTGGCGGAGTTCGGGACCAAGACGCGCCCCGTGTTCGGCGAGCCGGCGCCCGAGCCGGCGCCGGGCGTCGAGGTGCAGCGGCGTCTGGGCGAGGTGCTCGCCGGCGGCGGGCAGTTCAACATCGCCCCGTTCGCCTGCGGCACCAGCTTCGGGTTCTGGGGCGGGCAGGCTTCGACGGGCGCCGAGACATTCCTGGCGCCCACGCAGGACCTGTCGGCGGCGGTCGATGAGACCGGCCGCCCGACCGACACCTACCGGTACATCCGGCGGATCGCGACGTTCGCGACGAGCTTTGCGCGCGTGCTGGCGCCGCTCGAGCATGAGGCACCCCCGGTCGCGGGCGATCCCTCGGCCGGGCTGGGCGCGACGGGCAAGGACGCACGCGGGCTTGGGTGGACGGTGGTCCCCGCGTCGGGATCGCAGGGCTCGGTGGTCTATCTGTTCGCGCCGGGCGGCAAGCCGGTCTCGACGTCGGTCGAGCTGGTGCTCGCCGACGGCTCGACGCTGTCGGTCGCGACGGGGCAGCAGGCGGTGCAGTGGTGCATCTTCGATGTGACGCTCTCGTCGCGTTCGATGCTGGACTACTCGACGCTGTGCGCGCTGTTCGCGGACTCGGACGTGTTCGTCTGCTTCGGGCCGGCGGGCTCGACGGGGCAGGTGTCGATCAACGGCACGCCCATTGCGATCGAGGTGCCCAAGGACCGCAAGCCCGCGGTCGTGATGCACGAGGACGTGCTGGTCGTCGTGGTGAACGAGGACACGGCCGACGAGACGCATCTGGGCGCCCAGGGCGTAGTGGTGGGGGCCGGGGGCATCGATCCCGACGGCACCATCGTCCGCGGCTCGCGGACGAAGAAGTGCACGCTGGTGGCGCGCGGCGGCAAAGTCAGTTCGGTGATGACGGTCCCCGCGGGCGATCCGTCGCTGCCCAAGGGCAAGAAGATCGAGCCGGCCCCTTGGAAGGCGGCGCCCGCGGCGGCGCACGTCGAGGGCAAAAGCCCGCGGTTCGCGCAGATCCCCGGGCCCGCCGAGCTCTCGCAGCTGGGCGCGCCGTACGGGTACGGGTGGTACCGGGTGAAGGTCCGCTCGGGCAAAGCGAAGCGGTTCAGCCTCGGCGCGCCCGAGGCGTCCGACCGGGTGCAGATGTTCCTCGACGGAGCGCCCATCGGCGTGCTCGGCTCGGGCCCGGGCGCGACGAACAAGATCACGGTGTCGTTCTCCAAGGGCGACCACACGCTGGTCGCACTCGCGGACAACATGGGGCGCGTCTCGGGCGGATCGGACCTGACCAAACGCCGCGGCATCTGCGGGCATTTCTACGAACTCGGCGCGTTCAAGGCGGGGCGTGCGTCGCTCGTCGAGTCCGAGCCGATCGACCTGCTCGCGTGGAAGGCGCCGCTGTTCTGGATGGGCCAGGGCGAGATGACGCACCCGATGCGCGTCACCTGGTCGTTCCAGCACCGCAAGAAGAGCCCGGTCTTCCTCGAGGTTCCCCCGGTGCCCATGAAGACGGCGATCGTGGTGAACGATCAGCCCGTGCGGTTCATCGACGCGATGGCCGGCGCGCGGATCACGCTCGACGAGGAGGCCGCGTTCAAGCGGGGCAACAACACGATCCAGATCGCCGCGGTGCCCAACGCGATGGACGACGAGCAGACCGACGCGGAGATCAAGGAGCTGCTCAGCGCCATGTCCGGCACGGTCTTCCTCGAGGGGACCAACCAGGTCTCGGACACCGCGACGTGGGGCTTTGCCAAGTGGGAGACCCCGACGCGGACGGCGTACAAGGACATCGCAAAGACCACGACGGGCAAGTTCTCCGTGCCGACCTGGTGGCGGACGACCTTCGACGCGGTCGTCGATGCCACGGCCCCGGTCCTGCTCGACCTCTCGGGCATGACCAAGGGCCAGGTGTATCTGAACGGCAAGAACCTCGGGCGGTACTTCGTGCAGACCGAGGGCGGCAAGAAGGTGCCCCCGGTCGCCGCGATGCCCCTGCCCACGGCGTGGCTCAAGGAGACGGGCAACGAGCTCATCCTCTTCGACGAGCACGGCGGGAACCCCGGGCGCATCAAGATCGCGTACGACGCCTGACCGGCGCGCGGGCGGGGTCGGCCGCGTTCAGCGTTGGCTCAGGGCTCAGCGTCGAGCTCGGCGAGCACGCGCATCTCTTCCTCAACGCGCCGCTGCTCGAGCCGGAGCGAGCGGATCTGCTCTTCGACGGCGTCGATCTCCGCGGGCGCGTTGCCCGGGTCGTCACGAAGCACGCGATACGTGCGGATCTGGCGGAGCAGTTCGACGCGTCGATCATCGAGCCGCATGAACCGCTCGAGGCGCTGCTCGGGCGTCAGGGCCGCGGGGTCGAGCATGTCGAACCCGGGCTCGGAGAGCGCGCTCAGCGGCGTGCCCGCGGTGGCACCGGCGGGGTCCAGACGCGGCGAGCCGCCGATCGAAACACCCACGCCCGAGTCCGGGCCCGTGGCGCGGCGCGAGGGCGGGTTGGCATCGTCCGGGCGCGCGGCGGTGGCCCAGTCGGCCTTGGAAAGCTCGGCGCCGATCGCCTGGTTGTCGTCCACGGCGGCGCGCACGCGGGCGAGACGCTCGCGGACGCACTGGCGGGCCAGCTCGGCGCTGATGCGCTGGGTCTGCCCGAGCTGGTCGTAGTTGCCCAGGGGAAGGGCGAGCTCGAGGCGCTCGTCGCCGCGGATGATGACGGCGTCCATCTCTTCGCCCGGCAGGTGCGAGAGGATCATCGCGCGGAGGAAGTCCTCCGAGCGGACGGGGTGCCCGTGCACCTCGCTGATGAAGTCGCCAACCTTGAGGATGCGGGCGGCGGGGAAGAACTCGGGCTGCACGACGGCGCCGATCTCGACGCCGCGGGTCGCGACCTGTCGGTTGAAGCTCACGCCCAGCCCCGCCTTGGGCGCGGACATGAACATGCGGGCCGCGACGCGTTCGAGCCGGTGGCGTTGCTCGGATGAGACCGTTGCGTCGTCCTGCGCGAGCGTTTCGAGCACCCGGTCGAGCGTGAGCCCGGGCATGCCGCCCAGCCGCTCGGTCGCGAGTTCGCGGGTCGTCAGGTCCTCGGCGTTGAGCTCGGCGACGGTGTACGCAAACGCCCGCTCGTCGAGCTCGACGGGCGCGGGCGGCTCGGTGTCCGCCGGGGTCACGGTCCCGTCGCGGACGATGGGCACGTTCTGGGCGATCGCCGTCGGCCCGGACGCCACGACACCCGCGAGAAGGCACGGGACCACGCGTTGCGCACACACCCACGTCACAGAGGATTCTATCGCCCGGATCGGGCGGTCGGTTCGCGGAGATCCGTGGGTGCGGGCGGGTTCCGGTCAGCCCCGCAGCGCGGCGGCGAAGGTATCCGCGTGCTCGACGAGCCACGCAGCCTTGCGCTGGGCGGCCCCCAGGATTCGGGTGGCGGTCTCCGGCCCGCCCAGGACGCCGCCCACGACGCCCTCGCCCCACTCGGCGGCGAGCGACCGGGCCATCCGAAAGGGGGCCGATTCGGGCGAGATCCGGGGAGCGGACGGGCCCGCGGCGTACCCGTCCCAGAGCGCCCGCGCGAGCTCGGCGTCGGGCTCCGCGGGCCAATCCTCGGGCCCATCGCCCGAGCGGACGATCGAGAACTGCACGAGCCCCTGGGCGAGGTCGTCGGCGAGGGGGGCGCGGTGGACGCCGTCGAAGTCGAAGACCGTGTGGACGTCGTCGCCCGCGAAGAGGAGGTTGCCCGGGTGCCAGTCGCCGTGGACGAGACCGGCGGGCCCGGGCGGGTCGCCCGGGGCGCGGAGGGCATCGCTCGCGCGGGTGAAGACGCTCGCGAGCGCGACGCCGCCGTATGGGGTGCCCAGCGCGTCCACGGCCCGGCGGATCGTCGCCAGCGGGTCCGGGCGGGCCGGGGGCTCGGGGTGGCGGGGCGTGAACCCGGCGAGCCGCGCGTGCAGCTCGCTCAGGCGGTGCCCGGCGCTGCGGGCCTGGGCCGGGTGGCGGGCGAAGGGTCGTGCGTCCACGAAGACGAACAGCTCGTAGACGCGTCCGTCGAGCTGGACGAGCGAGTTGTTCTCGGCCCGGGTGCCGACGAGTTCGGGCGCCGGGTAGCCGTGCGCGCGGAGGTGGAGGATGACCTCGTGGCAGAACGCGACGCGGAAGGGGTTGTCGCGTCCGGGCGCGCGCCGTTTGAGGACGAACCGCCCGCGGGCGCACTCGACGAGGGCTTTGGGCGAGCCGGCGCCGCCGCCGATGAGCTCGCGGACGCCGGTGACGGTTCCGAGCTCGTAGTGCGCGAGAACCTCGGCGACTTCTTCGGGCATGAACAGGCGCGGGGCGGTGCTGGGCGCAGCAGCGGGGCGGGCGGATTGCACGGCGTGGTCCCCCTCGTGCTCACTCGGCGTTCTGCACCTGCTCCTTGATGCGGTCGATCGCGCCCTTGATCTCGACACACAGGCGGCTCGCCTCGGCGTCGGGGCTCTTGGACGAGATCGTGTTCGCCTCGCGCAGCAGCTCCTGGGCGAGGAAGTCGAGCGTGCGCCCGATCGGGCGGTCGTCCTCGCTGTCGAGCAATTCGCGGAAGTGGCGGAGGTGCTCGGTCAGGCGAGCGACCTCCTCGGCGATGTCCGTCTTCTCGGCGTAGACCGCGACCTCGCGGATCAGGTCCGCCGGCTCGGACCGCACGTCGAACTCGGCGAGCAGCGCCTCGAGGCGCGATTTGAGCCGGCGCTGGTATTCCTCGACGACCTCGGGCGCCCGCACGCGGATCTTCTCCAACCGGTCGGCGATCAGGTCGTGATGCGAGACGAGGTCCTCGCGCAGCGCGAGCCCCTCGCGGGTGCGCATCGAGACGAGGTGGTCCGTCGCCTGGGCGAGCAGCGGCTCGATCGCGGCCCGGGCCGCGGTGGTCTTGGATCCGTCTTCGGCCGGGGGCGTCAGCACGCCCGGGAGCGCAAGCAGCGAGCCCGGGTCGATCTTGGCGGCATCGATGCCCTCGATCGCCCCGAGCTGGCGGACGTACCGCGTCAGCGCCTCGGCGTTGAGCTGGTGGGCGGCGGCTTCGCCGATCTCGGCGCACGAGAGCGTGACGGTGACGGTTCCGCGGGCCAGGCGCCGGCGGAGGTGCGATTCGATCACCGGCTCGAGCACGGCGAGCCGTTCGGGCACGCGCACGATCGTCTTGAGGTACTTGTTGTTGACCGAGCGGATCTCGAGGGTGTACTGGACGCCCGCGTCGCGTGCGGTGGCGTCGCCGAAGCCGGTCATGCTGCGTATCACAGTGCGCCCTCGTCCACGCCTGGATCGGCGCGGGGTATTCGGAGTGGTGGCCCGGTGCGCGAGTGTACCGGGTTGATCACCCGTCCTCGGGCGTCTCGGCGGGCGGGGTGGTCTCGCCGGCGGGCTCGTCGGCCGCGCCCTCGTCGGTGGCCCCATCTACGGCAGGGGCGTCGACGGCCGCGGGGGCCTGGGTGCCTTCGCCGATGGCGGCGTCGATCGCGGCGGCCGCGTCGTCCGCCGTGCCCTCGTCCTCGAGGATCGTGGCGCCCTCGATGCCGTCGTCGCCGGTGGGTTCGATCTGGGCGGGGCCCGAGGTGATGTTCTCGGGGCGGGTCGCGAAGTTGAGCCCGATGGCCAGCCCGAGGAAGAGGACGAACATCGCGATGGTCGCGATGGTCAGGGCGTCGCCTGTCTTGGTGCCGAAGGCGGTCGCGCCCGCGCCCCCGCCGCCGGCGCCGAAGGCGCCCGAGAGCCCGCCGCCCTGGGGGCGTTGGATGAGGACGGTCAGGATCAGGACCACGCACGCGAACAGAAAGATCGCGACCATGACCGAGACGACCGCACCTGAGATTCCGAGCGTCAGCATCGTGCGTGTTCCGTGCGTGAAAGCCCGCAGCAGCGGGCGGTGAACGGGGCGCCGGCCCGTGGCGCCGCGGGCCGGATCGAGGGGGCAAGTCTAGGCGGGCGGGGGGGCAACGTTCGCGCAGGACGGGGATTGGCCGGGCCCGTCAGAGCCCTC